>JAQCNN010000230.1 GCA_028275005.1 Salinirussus sp. | reverse complement strand
GCCGTGATGGCCAACATGCTCGGCACCATCGGCGGTGTCTCCGGGACCGGGCTGTTGCTGACGGTGTCGATCACCTACAAGATCTACGAGGAGATCGCCGAGGAGCAACTCATGGAGATGCACCCCATGATGCGCCAGATGTTCGGCTGATCTCACTCGACCTCTGCTTATAGACGCTCAAGCGTCTTTTCGATTCCTGAAACTCCTTCGCAGATAGATACGAGAGCCTCTGATGTCATGGCGTCAATCCTTTTGTCTTGAGCCTGCGATGACGGAGAAACCACTACTCGCTTTGGCAGATATGTGCCGTAATAGCGTGTATCTACGCCGATGACACAGGCAATTCCACGGCTTGACAACGACCTCGGTTTCGAGACGGTCAAACGGAGAATCGGTGAGACGATGGACGAGGTCGAGCGGGAAAGGGTGTCTCCGCTGAATAAGGACGAGGATGAAGTAGCGAGTGAGCTGATTGTTACGTTGTGTACGCTGGGAAGCTATCTGAGGAGTCGGCGGAACAGCTTTCCAGACACCCTGTCGAGAACTTCTCGACCCAGTTCAGCAGCTTCTCACCGCAATCTCAGGCGCTGCTGAACCTACTGACAGGCCCTCCTCGGACAGATATTTAGTGATAGTCGCATCTACCCAGTCGACAGTGGCGACTACTTTACTGACATTTTTCCTGATAGGGAAATAAGGTCAAACATGGCTGGCCGAGTGGAACGTACGGATAGGATCCGTGTCCTCCACGTCGATGACCAACTGGACTTCGCCGAGATGGCCACAGCCTTCCTTCAGCGGGAGGACGACCGATTCGACACCGAAACAGTAGCCAGTGCGAGCGACGGGCTCACCCGCCTCGCTGATTCCACGTTCGACTGCATCATCTCCGACTACGATATGCCCGGTCAGAACGGGATCGAGTTCCTCAAAGCTGTCCGAAGGAAGTATCCGCAACTTCCGTTTATTCTTTACACAGGGAAGGGCTCCGAGGAGGTTGCCAGTGATGCTATCTCGGCTGGAGCAACCGACTATCTACAGAAGGAGAGTGGCACAGACCACTTCACCGTGCTTGCAAATCGTATCGAGACAGTTGTTGAGCGAGCACGTGCACAGCAGCGACACCAGCGGCAGGCGGACGCCATCGAAACCGCACAGGAGGGGATCGCGATTATCGATTCAGATGGCTATCATGTTAATGTGAATCAGGCGTACGCTGATATCCATCACACCGACCCTACTGGGCTAATTGGCGAACACTGGACGGCACTCTATCCAGACGAGGAGGAGGGGTACATTCGGGACGAGCTGTTCGTTGACGCTGACGAAACTGAACAGCATCGGGTTCGGACAACTGGTCTCCGTGCTGATGGTGAGACATTCACAAAGGATTGTATTGTCTCGACAACTGTCAAGGGCATGATGGTCTGTACGGTACAGGATGTCTCTGACAAGGTCCAGTCTCAAAAGCACCTCAACCGGTACAGTGCGCTCATCGAAGTACTCGAAGACCCTGTGTACGTGCTCGACGAAGATGGTCGATTCGAGTTTGTCAATGAGTCCTTCGTCGAGACGTTCGGTTATCAACAGGATGAACTGCTCGGGAACGCTATATCAATGGTCAAGGACGAAACGGCCATCGAGCAGGGACGGGCAAATCTCAGGCGGATACTGTCTTCCGAAGGGGCTGACAACGCATACTTCGAGACGGAAATCCAGTCGAAGAGCGGCAGGGCAATCCCCTGTGAAGACCATATGACTGCCCTCCCATATGAGGGCGAATACTTCAACGGTTCTGCTGGAATCCTGCGGGACATCTCCGAGCGGAAAGCCCGAACACAGAAACTCAAACGCCAGAATAAACGACTTGATAAGTTTGCAAGCGTTGTGAGCCACGACCTTCGTAATCCACTTTCTGTTGCGGAGGGGAATCTGGAACTCCTGCGCGAGGAATGCGACAGCGACCGAATCGAGAGTATCGAGTCAGCACTGACTCGAATGGACGACCTCATCGGGGATCTTCTTCAGCTGGCCCGGACAGATGAGCAGGTGAGTGGCACGGAGCCGGTCGACCTCGCCGAACTGTTCCGGAGCTGCTGGCAAAACATCGAGACGACCGACGCAACGGTTCGTCTCGATGTCGGCGGCACTGTTCAGGCCGACCGAGGACGACTGGCACAGGTGTTCGAGAACCTGCTGCGGAATGCAGTTGAACACACGGCGCAGGCTGTGACAATCACTATCGGCGAGCTCGAAGACGGATTCTATGTTGCAGACGACGGGGACGGAATCCCCGAAGACGAGCGAGACGATGTGTTCGAGGCGGGCTACACGACCACCGACCACGGCACCGGATTTGGGCTCTCGATTGTGAGTGACGTCGTTGAAGCACACGGCTGGGAGATACACCTCACAGAGAGTGCCGAGGGTGGGGCACGGTTTGAGATTACGGGGGTTGACATTGACTCCGAGTGAGTCAGCGACGTGATACCGGTACGGCGTGGATACACTGTACTGGTTGTTGGGTATTGCTCTCACCTCCTGTGAGCAACGGGTACGTTATTGCAGTCTTGGAGTCGTACTCTGTCACTTGCGAATTTTTAGCTACCCTGCTCAGTGCGGTACCAGTGGTGGCACAGTTAATCCAGGGTGCCCGAGTACGACGCTTTGAGTCGTACCCATTTGCTCAGTAGGACTTGCACAGGCCAACTTGTGAGCAGTGTATAGCTCCGCCTCGAGGGATATCGATACAGATATTACCATTGACAACTTTACAGAGCGAAAAATGGGCGACAGCTGTTTCATCTGTGCTGAGCCGGCGTCAAGCCGCTATACTGTAGCTTTAGACCACTCCGAATGCCTCGGAGCGAAGGTGCTTTGCGACGACTGTGTCACGGAGTTAGACCAGGAAGGGTGGATAGAACTCAACGAGGAGGCTGCTGACTCCAGAGATAGAAGCGACTCCGGAGAAGAGCCGGACACTATGCCTGTCTGAATGTTGTCGACAGGCCAATACTGAACGTATCTGTATTTCTATGACCCTGAAAGAGTACGGTTTACCCCTGGGTGGACTTCCAGCTCAGAACATTCGTTCCAGAGGGGTTGCAGTTCCCTGAAATCAACGTACAGGAGGGCGTAATAGTGTTGTAGAGGGGTGAAAGGTTCCTTCGGATGCGGCGTCAGGGTGATCGCTGTCCGATTAGATACCGACCGGGAACGGTCACAGTTTCGTCCAGAACAGCTCCGAGCACGTTCGGCTAACGGTGCCGAAACACACTCCGCGCACTCTGTTACACTGACCAACGACGTGACGCCAGTACGCGGCACTTCGCCCGGTGGGTTATATTGCGTCACACACAATCAGGTGTATGCGGGAACTCGTCTTTGCCCTCGAGTACGAGCCGGGTTGCAACAGGGTTGCCGACACGCTCGCGGCCCACCCCGACGCCCGGATCCGCTCGCTTTCGCTACACGCGACCGCCGAGCATCTCTGGCGCGTCGACCACGCGACAGGGACGCCGGCGGCACTCGGGGATATCGAGACCACATTTCTGGACACCGACTACTACGCCGACTGTCTGGCCACCGAGGACTGCAACGCCACCCAGTCCACCGAGGTGCTCGACCACACCGGCGACACGCTCGTGCTCTACTCCCACTGGGAGCGCACGCCGACCTGTGCGTCCGTTCCACACATCGCCCGGGCTCACCTCGGGGACGGCGTGTTGTTCGAGACGCGCCACGAGGGGCGACACTACACGTGGCGGCTCATCCACCCCGGAGACGGTGACGTGGCTGCGTTTTTCGACGCGCTCGAGACGGCGGTCGGCGACTGTGCGCGGATGGAGATGCTCCGTGCGGGTGACGCGTCGGCAGCCGTGGAGACGGGGCAGGACGTCGACACGCTCTCCCCGGAACAGGAGGCCGCAATCCGGGCCGCCGTCGAGCACGGCTACTACGAGTCCCCCCGGGAGGTCGACGTCGGTGACCTCGCCACCCACCTCGACATCCCCCGGTCGACACTCACCTACCGGCTCCGGCGAGCCGAGGAACACCTGGCGAAGCAACGCGTCGCCGGCACGCAGACCGAGCAGCCGCCGACCCCGCTCTGAGCGTTTGGAATATTCCAATCAAGGCTTATCCTACCGACAGCCGTAGCTGTGAGTGATGACTGACGACGATGGAGTGGGACGGGCGGCCGGTGACGGGAACGGGGAGGTGACCGTCCGTCTCGCCGTGCCGGAGATGGACTGTCCGTCCTGTGCGGGGAAAGTCGACAACAGCCTCGGACGCGTCGACGGGGTCGTCGACGCGGCACTCCAGCCGACCACCGGGACGGCGACGGTCACCTACGACACCGGCCGCGTGGACGAGGCAGGCGTGGTCGACGCCGTCGAGGGGGCCGGCTACGAGGTGGTCGGTGACGGGACAGGCGCCGAGGGTGCCGACCAGCCCGAGGGCGTCGATATCGCACCGCCGACCGAGGTGTGGACGAGTCCGCGGGCACTCAAGACGCTTGCCGGCGCGGTCGCCCTCACCATCGGACTTCTCGTCGAGTTCGTGCTCGCGGGCCAGAATCCAGCGGTCGCGAGCGTGTTCGACTACCCGCTGCACCTCGCCGATCTTCTCTTTTTCGGAGCGGTCGTGGTCGCCGGCTACCCGGTCGTCCGCGGCGGGTACTACTCCGCGAGGAACCTGAGTCTCGATATCGACCTGCTGATGGGGACGGCGATCATCGCCGCCACGGCCATTGGCTACGTTGTCGAGGCGGCGACGCTTGCGGTCCTGTTCAGCGTCGCGGAACTGCTCGAGGACTACGCGATGGACCGGGCGCGTGACTCCCTGCGGGAGCTAATGGAGCTGTCACCCGACGAGGCGACCGTCCGCCGCGACGGTGCGGAGATGACGGTCCCGGCCGACGACGTGGCGGTCGGCGAGACCGTGGTGGTCCGACCCGGCGAGAAGGTCCCGCTCGACGGGACGGTCGGCGAGGGCGAGAGTGCGGTCGACGAGTCGCCGATCACCGGCGAGAGCGTCCCCGTCGACAAGGCCGCGGGCGACGAGGTCTACGCCGGCACGGTCAACGAGGCGGGCTACCTGGAGGTAGAGGTTACCTCGACAGCCGGTGACTCCACGCTCTCGCGGGTCATCGAGATGGTCCAGGGGGCACAGGAGGGACAGACCGAGAAGGAGCAGTTCGTCGACCGGTTTGCGGGCTACTACACGCCCGTGGTGGTCGTGCTGGCGGCGCTCACGGCACTAGTCCCGCCGCTGCTCATCGCCGAGCCCGTCTCGGTCGAGGTGGCAGGGTACGCGGTCACCTTCGCCGCCGACTGGAGGGCGTGGTTCGTCCGCGGGCTCACGCTCCTGGTGATCGCCTGTCCCTGTGCCTTTGTCATCTCGACGCCGGTCTCGGTGGTCTCCGGGGTCACGAGCGCCGCCAAAAACGGCGTCCTGGTAAAGGGAGGTAACCACCTCGAGACGATGGGCGAGGTTGACGCCGTTGCCCTCGACAAGACGGGCACACTCACCCGGGGCGAACTCACGGTCACCGACGTCGTCCCGGCCGAGGGAGCCGACAGGTCGAGGCTGTTGCGCTACGCCGCCAGCCTGGAGCGACGCAGCGAGCACCCGATCGCACAGGCCGTCCGTGCTCACGCCGGTGACGCCGGCGTCGACGACCGTCTCGAGCCGACGGGCTTCGAGAGCCTGACCGGCAGGGGTATCCGGGCCAACATCGACGGCGAGACGTACTACGCGGGCAAGCCCGCGCTGTTCGAGGGGTTGGGCTTTGAGCTGGGGGCACACGGGGCGGACGCCGCCGGGAGCGAGGTGACCGGGGGTTCTTCCTCCTCTGACCTTCGGTCCGATGGCGGGACACCGGCAACGGGCGCGGTGGCCGGCGACGAACCGTTCGCCGGGGGGACACTCGCCGAACTCGAGGGGGAGGGTAAGACAGTCGTCCTCGTCGGGACCGAGCAGGAGCTGTTGGGTGCCATCGCCATCGCCGACGAGGTACGTCCCGGCTCGGCGCGGGCCGTCGAGGAACTACAGGCGTCGGGTGTCGAGCACGTCGTGATGCTCACTGGCGACAACGAGGGGACCGCCCGGGCTATCGCCGGCGAGGTCGGTGTCGAGGAGTACCGCGCGGACCTGCTTCCCGAGGAGAAGGTCGGGGCTGTCGAGGAACTGCAGGCGAAGTACGGCGAGGTTGCGATGGTCGGCGACGGGGTCAACGACGCCCCCGCGCTCGCGACCGCCGACGTCGGTGTCGCGATGGGTGCGGCCGGGACGGACACCGCCCTGGAGACCGCCGATGTCGCGCTGATGAGCGACGATATCGGGAAGCTGCCGTACCTGTACGCGCTGTCACACACCGCAAACGGCGTCATCAGGCAGAACATCTGGGCGAGTCTGGGGGTAAAGGCACTGCTCGCACTCGGCGTCCCGCTCGGGCTTGTCAGCGTTGCCGTCGCGGTCGTCGTCGGCGACATGGGGATGAGTCTGGGTGTGACCGGTAACGCGATGCGGCTGTCACGGATCGAGCCCGACGAGCTGACAGAGGCCAGATAGCTGCCACCGGCTCACGTGGCGGTCTCAGAAGTACTCCCGGAGATGGACAGTCTGGGGTGGAAACAGCGTGGCGAGGGCTTCAACTGACTCGTCACTGGCCTCAAGATCCCCCGTGCGGCGGAGCTCCACGGGTGCGCGGAAGCCGACGTAGAGCTGGCTGAGGGTCCCGATATCCAGGGTTACGTCGGCATCCCCGTGTTCCCCGTCGACCCGGCGACACTCCCCGACCCCGTCGTCGACCCGAAGTTCGAAGCAGCCGTCGTTCCAGGGCGCGTGTCGGTCGGTCACCGCCAGCCGGAGGCTGGCTGTCGCGTCGTCGGGGTAGGCGACCGCCTCGAGCGCGTGTTCGACAGCGACGACTCGGACCTGCGGGCCCGGCGAGACGGTGCAGTCAAGCGCCTCGGGGTCGTCGACGAGCGAGAACAGCGAGCGTTCGTCCTCGCGGTAGAGCACCACCGTCTCGACCTGAGAGTCGTGGTCGGCGAGCAGCCCCAGGACCCGGCGGTAGGCCTCGCGGTCGCGGAAGGCGAGGTCGGAGACCCGGAGCTCCGTGCCCCCGTTCTCGACGGTGTAGGCGACGTAGCCGTCGACCCGGCCGTCCCGCTCGACCGCGTAGACGTACCGCCGGCCGCCGCCGAGCGAGCGAAAGACCCGCCGGCGCCACCACTCCTCGTCGCGCCGCAGCGTCAGGTTCCGGTCGGCGCCGTGGGCCTCGTGGGCGGGCTGGAGTCGCTCCCACTCCCCGGGGTCGACGGGGTAGGCGATACCGTCGGCGTCCCGGGCCGGGGCCAGCGCCGCCGGCGGGCAGGCGTAGCGGACTGCCGTGTTCGACAGCGCCCAGCCGAACTGCCGGTAGTAGGCGTGGTCGAACGGCCAGAGCGCGGCGAGTGGGTACTCCCCACGCCACCGCCCGAGGGCGTCCTCGACGAGTGTCCGGGCCAGCCCCTCACGGCGGTGTTCCGGCGGGGTAGCGACGGCCGCGAGGCCGGCCATCGGCAGCCAGTCCTCGCGGACCCGCGCGCTGAAGTCGTGGTGAACGCAGACGGCTCGGGGCTCGTCGGCCTCGAAGACACCGACCTTCCGGCCGAGCATCCGCGGCGTCTCCTCGTACGAGTCGTCGCTCCTCGGGCCGCCTGCGGCGTCGAAGGCGTAGTCGACGAGCGCCCGGAACCGGGCCCGGTGCTCGTCGCCGAGTTCGCGGACTGTTCGCTCGGGCATACCCTTACTCGATGCGGTCCCCACGAATAGGTTCCGGCGCACACGGCCTGTGCTTGGCTGTTCGTGTGGCCGGTCCGACTCGGCGGTGTCGGGCCGGGGTCACTGGCCGAGTCACTCGACTGCGCCGTCCTCGCGGAGTCGGTCGACCTCCGCTGGGGTCCGGTCGAGGTGGCCGGTCAGCACGTCGTCGGTGTGCTCGCCCAGCTGGGGCGGGCCCGACCGGACCGAGGTGTCGGCCTCCGAGAAGTGAAGCGGGTGGCCGTGGAGGGTCACCTCGCCGACCGCCTCGTCCTCGTACTCGAAGACGTAGTCGCGCGCGCGAGCCTGGGGGTGCTCGACAACGTCGGAGACCCGGTTGAGCGGGCCGTTCGGAAAGCCCAGGTCGTCGAATATCTCGCGCCACTCGGCGGTTGACCGCTCGCGGAGGGTCGGTCGGATGGCTGCCATCAGCTCGGCGTAGTGTTCCTGGCGGAGCCGCTGGGAGTCGTATTCGAGCAGGTGGTCGGCGTCCTCCAGGACCTCCGTGACGAAGCGCTCCCAGGCGCCCCGGCCGGTGACACTCAACACCATGTGGCCGTCTGCGGTCTCGAAGAGCTCGTAGGGGACACCCGTCTGGTGGCGCGTCCCGTAGGGGGTCGGGTCCTCGCCGGTGATCCCGTGGCGGGTGATGTACTCCTCCATGAAGGAGACAACCGTGCCAAAGAGGCTTGTCTCGACTTTCTGCCCGGCGCCGCTGGTTTCCTCCTCGTCTGTCCCGCCGCCTCCACCGTCACCGCCCAGCCGTTCGCGCTCGTAGAGGGCGGTGAGGATCCCGACGAGGGCGTACAGCCCGCTCCCGATGTCCCCCAGCGCCTGGCCGAGTTTGACCGGCTGGCCGTCCTCGGGGCCGGTGACGCTCATGATCCCGGCCTCGGCCTGCATCACCAGGTCGACCCCGCGGCGGTCGCTGTCGGGGCCCTCCTCGCCGTAGCCCTTTATCGAGGCGTACACGAGGTCGGGGTTGACCTCCTCGGTCAGGTAGTCGTAGCCCAGGCCGAAGTCCTCCATGACCCCGAGGCTGTAGTTCTCGACGAGGACGTCCGCCTCGGCGATTAGTTCCTCGACGACCTGTCGGCCGGCCTCGTGTTTGAGATTGACCGCGATGCTCCGCTTGTTGCGGTTGCGGGCGATGAAGTTCACCCCCATCCCGCCCTGCTCCGGGTGACTGTGCCGTTCCGGGTCACCGACGCCCGGCCGCTCGACCTTGACCACCTCCGCGCCGAGTTCGCCCAGGATCTGCGTACACCACGGCCCCGCGCGGTATCGCGAGAGGTCGACGACAGTGAGGTGCTCCAGCGGTTCGTCCGACATACAGCCTCCGAACGCTGCCCCGATATTAAATCCCCGCGGCCGGGTCCTGTGACCGGCCGGGCGCGTCGCCGGTCACGGAGACGGCCGGGGTTTAGGGTCGTGGGGGGACACCGAGCACCTATGAGCGGGACGATCCACTCCGAGGTCGACGGGCAGGTCTGTACGGTCACCATCACAAACGAGGGCAAGCGCAACGCGATGGACTTCGGGATGGCTGCGGAGCTGACGGCCACCTTCGAGGCGTTGGCGGAGCGGGCGGAGCCGACTGTGGCTGTCCTCCGGGGAGCCGGCGAGCAGGCATTCTGTGCGGGGTTCGACCTCGACGTCGACCGCAGCGAGACGCCAAAGGACCTGAAACAGCGCTGGCCGGAGATGACCGACACCATCGAGGGCTACCCCTACCCCGTCCTCGGGATGATAACCGGCGACACCTACGGCGGGGGTGTCGAGGTCGCGGCAGCCTGTGACATCCGGCTCGGAGCGAGGGACGCCCGCTTTGCCGTCACGCCAGCGAAGATCGGGCTGGTCTACGGGGGCCGGGCGATCCACCGGATCATGCGTCTGGTCGGCCCGGCAAAGACCAAGGAACTGCTCTTTACCGCCGAACCGGTCGACGCCGACCACGCCGCCGAGATTGGGCTGCTCAACTACGCCGTCGACCGCGAGGAGTTGGCCGACCGCACGTACGACATGGCCGACACCATCGCCGGGAACGCCCCCTTCTCGCTGCGCAAGATGAAACAGGTCGTGGACATGGTCCACGAGAAGGGGCGACTCTCCGAGGCGGAGACACGGTGGGTCGCCCGCGTCCGCGACGAGGCCTTCAACAGCGAGGACCACGCCGAGGGGGTCGCCGCGTTCCGGGAGGGACGGGACCCCGACTTTCAGGGTCGGTGAGAGAACAGCCGCCCGTCTGCGATCCGATACTGCTGTTGGCGGACGCTGTGGCGGCGATGTCGCGACGAGACGGCCCGCCGCGAGGCGCACGGGCGGGCGTGATCAGTCCACCCGCTCCAGGTCCGTCCGGGTGCGCTCGGTCTCGACGTTGCCGGTGTTTCGCGTCTCCGCGGGCTCGAAGAGCAGAACCTCCGCCTCATCGTCGGCGACCGGGCGGTGTTCGACGCCCGCGGGAACGACCAGCAGGTCGCCCTCGGCGAGGGTGGCGGTGTCGCGGTCGCGGAACTCGACGTCGAGTTCGCCGGTGACCACGAGAAAGAGTTCGTCGGCGTCGTCGTGGCTGTGCCAGACAAACTCCCCTTCGACCTTCGCCAGCTTCACCGCCTGACCGTTGAGTTCGGCCGCGACCCGGGGTGCCCACTGCTCGTCGAAGCTGTCGAAGGCCGCACTGAGTGTGACTTGCTGCACAGGTGGGTTTGTCCCTGAACGCCCAAAGTCCGTTTGGCGCCACTGCAGGAGTGACAGGGAGCCACGGTGACCCGCCTGAGCTCCCGCTGTGCCCCGGTCACCGGCCGACACTGCGGGTCCCGCACACGGCCACTGTCGCGAGAACACCCAGATAGCGCGCGGCGACCGGCCCGAGGCGGGAGTATGGCAGGCGACATCCGAGAGAGGGCAATGAAACCCCGGGAACCGGGCCGGCGGCCGACTGGCTACAGAGCGCACCCGGTCTGTGTGTACGGCCCTGGTAGCCGGCGGATTACGCCTCGGGGTAGCCCCAGGGGCTGACCTCCTCAACTGTGGCCGCGACCCCCAGCAGGTCCGCCTCCGAGAACGTGGACCCGACGACCTGCATCCCGACCGGGAGCCCGTCGGCGAGGTCGGCGGGGACGTTGACAACGGGGTGGCCGGTGAGGTTGAACACCCAGGCCATCGCCCAGTCGGTTGGCATCCCCTCGGTCTCGACGCCGTCGATCTCGGGCGGGAACGGCTCGTCGTGTGTCAGCGGCGGCGTCGCCACGGTCGGACAGACCAGGGCGTCGTACTCGGCGACGACAGCCTGGACGGCCCGGTACAGGTCCGTCCGCGGGAAGTTGCTGTTCGTGTACGCGGTGATGTCGTGGCTCTCACCGACCTCGACGATCTCCCGGAGGCGGTCGGGCACCTCGTCGGCGTGTTCCGCGAGCAGGTCGTACCCCAGACTGCGGTTCAGCTCCGCGACGGTCTCCGCGAAGTAGGCCGTAACCGTCGTCATGTATGTCTCGTTGACCGTGTGGCGGTCGGGCGTGTCCAACTCGACCTCTTCGACGGTCGCGCCCGCGGTCTCCAGGTCGTCCAGCGTGGACTCGACCGAGTCACGGGTCTCGGGGGCGACCGGGAACAGGTCCAGCCCCGGGGAGTACGCGAGTTCGAGGTCTGTGGGGTCGCGGGGCTCGGCGGCGGCCTCGTAGTCGTCGGTCGCGGGCACACTGAACGGGTCGACAGCGTCGACGCCGGCCAGCACGTCGAGCATTCGCCCCAGACTCCGGGTGTCGCGGGCCATCGGCCCCCGGACCGAGACGGGGGTGTGGCCCTGAAAGCCGTTCAGGTCGCTGCCGTTCGGGACGAGCCCGTGGGTCGGCTTGACCGAGACGACGTTACAGCAGGCCGCGGGGTTCCGCAGCGAGCCGCCGACATCGGAGCCGGTTGCGAGCGCGACGAGCCCGTCAGCCAGCGCCGCAGCCGACCCCCCAGAGGAGCCGCCGGCGTTGCGCTCGGGGTCGAAGGGTGTCCCCGTCGGCCCGACCACGTCGTTGACCGTCCGGACCGTGTGCCCGAGTGCCGGCGTGTTCGTCGTGCCGACCGGGACCGCACCCGCCGCCTCGAGCCGCCGGACCGTCAGCGCCGTCTCGTCGGCGACGTTGTCCGAGAGCGGCGCCAGCCCCATCGTGTGGGTGACACCCTCCTTCGTGTCCCCGAGGTCCTTGATCCCGAGTGGGACGCCGGCGAGCGGGAGGTCCTCGCCGGCGGTGACCCGCTCGCGGACCTCGCGAGCCCGTTCGCGTGCCTCCTCGGCGATGACGGTCACGAAGGCGTTGGTCAGGTCGTTTCGCTCCTCGATGCGCTCGAGGGCGGCGTCGACGACCTCGACCGGGTCTGTCTCGCCCGCGTTCACGGCTGCCGCCACCTCGACCGCCGACCGGTAGTGGTCTGCCATGACAGCCACCTCGGAGAGATATATAAAAAGGGTTGTGTCAGCAGTCAGTCACCGGGCGGGACGTGGCGGAGCTATTAGTGTCCGTCCCGCGTGACCGGAGACATGAGCAGGACAGCCACGGACTCGGTCACCCGTCACGCGGAGTGCCGACAGGGCGAGCACGGCGGGGAGCACAGACAATGAGCCCGGCCATCGAGCCCTTCGAGGTAGACCTCGCGGAGGAGGCGCGCGAACAGGCCCGGGAGGTCCGCGAGCGGGTCGCCGCCGGCGAGGACCTCCCGCTCGCCGGGGTCCCGCTCGGCATCAAGGACCTGGGCGACACAAAGGAGGGGGTG
>JAQCNN010000229.1 GCA_028275005.1 Salinirussus sp. | reverse complement strand
CTCTCACCTCCTCCCGTCGACGGTCACCTGTCGGGGTCTCCGCCGAGTGGAGCCGGGACGCCTGCGTTACTCCACGTAGTCGATGTCCTCGCCGAGGTCCTCCGCGGCGCGTTCCTCCTCGGCCGCCGACTGTCCGTAGATCTGGGGGCTCTCGACGCCGGTGACCACGATCATCGTCTCCATCTTGCCCTCGAACTCGTCGTTGACGCTCGCACCCCAGATGATCCGGGCGTCGGGGTCGATCCGGTCGTAGATCTCCTCGACGACACCCTCGGCCTCCTCGATTGACATGTCGGGGCCACCGACGACGTTGACGAGCGCGGAGGAGGCGCCGTCGAACTCCACATCGAGCAGCGGGGAGCGCAGCGCCGACCGGATCGAGTCCTGGGCCTTGTTCTCCGAGTCGGACTCCCCGAGGCCGATCATCGCGACACCGCCGTTCTCCATGACCGTGCGAACGTCGGCAAAGTCGACGTTGACGAGGCCGGGCTTGGTGATGAGTTCGGTCATCCCCTTCACCGAGCGCATCAGGACGCGGTCACAGATCTTGAAGGCGTCCTGCAGGGGCATCGAGGGGGCGTAGTCGAGCAGGCGGTCGTTCGGGACGACGATCACGGTATCGGAGACGGCCCGGAGCCGCTCGAGGCCGGCGTCGGCGTTGGCGCGCCGGCGCTCACCCTCGGCGGTGAAGGGGACGGTGACGATGGAGATGGTGAGTGCGTCGGACTCCTGGGCGGCCTGGGCGACGACGGGTGCGGCGCCGGTGCCGGTCCCCCCACCCAGCCCCGCGGTCACGAAGACCATATCGGAGCCGTCGATGGACTGCTGGATGTCCTCGATGTTCTCCTGGGCGGCCTCCTCGCCGATCTTCGGGACCGAACCGGCCCCACGGCCGCCGGTTCGCTGTTTTCCGATGAGGATCTTCGTGTCGGCCTCGACTTCGTCGGCGAGGTGTTGGGCGTCGGTGTTTGCGGCCACGAGCTTCGCGCCGTGGATCCCCTCCTGGGTCATCCGCGTGACGGTGTTGCCGCCGGCCCCGCCACAGCCGACGACGGTGATCTTCGTCTCCAGGTCCTCGACGACGTCGGCCAGCTCCTCGTCGGTCATCTGGCCGCTGGTTGACGTCGTCGAGGACTCCGGTGTCGCCCCGTCAGTCTCGGGCGTTCCGTTTACTATCTCTTCCTGCTCCTCCTCGGCCTCCTCGATGGCATCATCGATAATCGAGTCCATTTTAAGAGCCCTGTAACACAGCGACTGTTATGAGTTTTCCCCTGTGTCTGACGCGCGTCTGACTGTTTTCGAAACTGAAAACGCCGTCTCCCGCTCCGTGCGGACCGCCCCCGGGGGGACCCGCTCCCCGCCGACCTCGATGGCCTCTCCGTCCGCGAGTCTGCCGAACTTCGGGCCCTCCGGGACACCCAGTGTTCGCGCCTTCTCCGGGTCGAAGGCGGTCTCGCTGGCGACAATCACCTCGTCGGCTCCGTCCCGACCCGCCGCCTGGCCCCCGTCTGCCCGCCGCGTCACGCTGTTGTACCGCGTTTCTAACACGTCGACCAGCCCGTCGAGGACCGCCTCGTAGTCCTCGGGGCTCCGGAGGACGGCCGGCCCGGTCGGACGGGTCCCGCCCTGGTCGGTCACGAAGGCCAGTGTCCGCGCCACGAGCACCGCCCGCGTTCGCTCGCGGTCGATCCCCCTGACCGCCGCCAGCAGCTCCTCCGGAAGCGCCGCGACGACGAGCTCCGCGGGGTCGTCGCCCGCGTGACCGCCGCTCGCGTCCCCGTCCCCCCTCGCCGGGTCGCCAAACCGGACCCCCTCCTCGACGGTTGCCACGGTCGACTCGACGACCCGGACGAACGGGAGAGGGACACCGTCGGTCTCCCTGACCCACGTCTCGCCGACAACCCGCCCGCCGGCGGCCTCGACGGCCGCCGCAGCCGCCGGCCGCTCACTCCCGAGGAGGGCGTAGCCAGCCCGACTCTCCGCCAGTGCCCGCTCGACGAGGGGGCGGAGCTCCCCGTCCTCGAGTGCGTCCAGCCCCCAGTCGGCGGCGACGTGGCCGACCGCCCAGTCCGTCTCCCGGGTGACCCGCTCGAACCGGGGCGCGTAGTGGCCGCCGCCGACGCCGAGGAGGTGACGCCTGTCCGCGTTACCGCCCTCCGCCGAGGGTGTCTCACCGGGGGAACACTCGGGGTCGCGGTCCGCGGGGACGCCACGCAGGTCGAGCACCGCCCGGGCGACCGCCCGCGCCGCGTCGGGGTCGGCCCACGCCGCCGGACCGCTACCGACCTCCGCGAACAGCGAGGGGGCGCCGACGTCCGTGGGCCCATGGTGGGTACACTCCATGCCGACCTCGTAGCCCTCGGGGGCGTAGGCTGCCAGCCTGTCGAGCAGGTGGGCGTGGGCGTTCGGGCAGGCACGGGCGAACGCGTTCGCCTCGCCGCCGTGGTCGGCGGGGCCGACATTGCCGGTGTGGTGGGCGGTCAACAGCCGCCCCGTCTCCCCGGAGTGACGGGAGACAAAGACCAGGAGCCTGGGGTCGGCGAAGGCCGCCGCCGGCCGCTCCAGGTCGAGGTGGAGAGGGCCGAACTCCCGGAGCTCCACGGGTGGGAGGCTGTCGTTGGCGGCCCCGTCACCGCCAGCCGCCGGCCCGTCCCCCGGCTCCTGTTTTTTGTCCCCCGCCACGCGGGTGTGTGGGGGGGGCTGTTCCCGGCCCCCCACACCGGAATTGTCGGCCCCGCCGCCCACGGCGGCGAGGCGACCGCGTTCGCCCGTGCCTGCCCGAACGCCCAC
>JAQCNN010000220.1 GCA_028275005.1 Salinirussus sp. | reverse complement strand
TGGACGAGACGGTCGACGTGGTCCTGCTGGACCGGATGATGCCCGGGCTCTCCGGGGGGGCGGTCCTCGAGGCGGTCCGGGACTCCGAGCCCGACCCACGGGTCGTGATGGTCTCGGCGGTCACGCCCGACCTCGACGTCGTCAAGATGGGCTTTGACGCGTACCTCGAGAAGCCCGTCGACGCCACGGCACTCCACGAGACGGTCGACCGGATGTTGACCCGCGCCGAGTACGACGAGAAACTCCAGAAGCTGTTCTCGCTGATCGAGCGACAGGACACCCTCGAGGCGGTGAAACGGGCCGAGGAACTCGAGCGCAGCGAGGAGTACCGCTCACTCACCGCGCGCCTCGAGTCGACCCAGGCGGCTGTCGAGTCGCTGCTGGGGGACCTCCCGGAGGATGACTTTCGGGTCGCCGTCGAGCGGCTCCAGCGGACCGCCGCCGAACGAACCGGGGAGCGGCGGTACGAGTCACTCACCGAGGACGTCCTCGACAGCGCCCGGGAGGCAACGGTCGTGGTCGACGCCGACGGGTCGGTCGTGTGGGCAAACGAGGCGACCGAGCGACTGCTCGGCCTCGACCGGGGGAAGGCACGTGGCCGCGACTACGCGGCTGTCGCGGCCGACCACCTGCAGGACATCGAGGCCGGTGAGGAGTCACTCGCCTCACTGGTACAGACCGGGCTGGCGAGTCACGGAGAGGAGGTCGAGGCTACCGTCCACGTCCCCGGCGACGGGGCACGGCCGGAGCGGTGGCTGGAGTACTGGAGCGCGCCGGTCGAGACCGGGCTGTACGCCGGCGGCCGGATCGAACACTACCACGAGGTCACCGGGCGACACAGACGCGAACAGTACCTCCGGACACTCCACCGCGCAACACGGGAGCTGATGACCGCCGAGGCCGAGGCGGCGGTCACCGACCACGCCGTCACGACCGCGACAGCCGACCTCGACTTCCCCTACGCGGCGGTGTTTACCAGGGACCGGGGCACAGGGAATCTCGTCCCGGCGGCCCACGAGACGGCCGACACGGCGACGGACCCGACGTTGCCGACACTCTCCGGCGGCACCGGCCCGGTGTGGACAGTCTTCACCGACCGGACGGCCCGTCTGGCGGCCGAGACGTACCGCGAGACCGGGGCCGCCGGCTGGCTCGACGACGCCTTCGACGACTGGCTGCTCTGCCCGCTTGGCCAGCAGGGTGTCTTCCTCGTGGCGGCGACAGGGCACCAGCTCTCGGCCACGAAACAGAATCTCGCGGACACCTGGGCCGCGAACACGCGACAGGCGCTCGAACAGCTCGACCGCACGCGGAACCTCCGGGACCGGGACCGGGAGCTGGAACGACAGAACGAGCGGCTCTCGCGGCTGGACCGGATCAACCGGCTCATCCGGTCTATCAGCCCGGCGGTGGCGAGTGCGGACACCCGTGCGGAGGTCGAACGGGAGGTCTGTCGCCGGCTCCTCAGGATCGACCCGGTGACCGGCGCCTGGGTCGCGGACGTCGACCTGCCGACCGGGGGGACCGTCCGCCGGGCGTCGGCGGGGACCCTCGACAGCTATCTCTCGGCTATCCCGCAGGCGGGGTCGGAGGCGGCTGGCACACACCCCGCCGAGGCGACACCGGCAGTCCCGGCGCGACGGGCCTACGACAGCCGGTCGCCGGTGTCGGTGACCGACCTCGTGGCCGTCGATTCCGGCGTGTGGTGGCGTGACCGGGGGCTGAAACGCGGCACCAACACGGTCGTCGCGATACCCGTCGTCCACGAGTCCACCCGGTACGGTGCCATCGAGGTACACATCGACCGTCCGCGCGGGATGGTCGAGGAGGAGGTCGAGGCCCTCGCGGAACTCGGTGTGACTATCGGCCACGCCATCGGGGCGATCCGCCAGCGCGACGCGCTCCTGTCGGGTGGCTCGACGAGTCTCACCTTCCACGTCGAGCCGGACCCGACACTCTCCCGGTTCGTGACGGCAGTCGACGCCCCGCTCACGGTCACGGACGTCTCACACCGGGACGACGGGACCTGTGCGGTGTTCGTCACACTCGACGTCAGCACGACCGGCGAGCGCGACCGGGCGGCACAGACGGTCGAACGTAGCACCGGCGCGTCGGTGCTCCGGGCCGACACGACCGGTGTGACCTGTGTCCTGACGCTGGGCGCGGCGTCGGCCATCCAGCAACTCGTCAGCCACGGCGCTGCCCTCCAGCAGGTGGAGGTCCGCACCGACTCGAAGCAACTGGCCGTGACGGTGCAGTTGCCCTACGAGACCCCGGTCCGGGAGTACGTCGACGCGGTTACCGACGCCGTCGACGGCGCCGAACTCGTCGCGAAAGGCCACCGGCCCGTCGACTGGCAGTCGGCCGCGACGGTCGCGACGGCCGCCGACGACCAGCTGACCGACCGACAGCGCGAGGCGTTACAGATGGCCTTCCACGCGGGCTACTTCGACTGGCCGCGCAGTACCGACGCGGACACCGTCGCCGCGCAACTCGACATCGCGCAGTCGACCCTCAGCCAGCATCTCCGGACAGCGGAGCGCAAACTCCTCGAGGCGCTGTTCTCCTGACTGTCTGCCGTCCCGCCTCCACCCCACCCACTCCCACCCCCTCGGGGGCCCCTCACCCGCCCGCTCCATCCTGACTGTGTGCCCCGCATCCGGTGTCGCCCCTCCAATACACATCGGCACTGGTCGGCGCGACACCATGTGGATACCAATGAGTGTGTTGTGGCCACAGGGACTGTATGTAGTATGTGGATTCTGGACCGTGACCTGTGGGGAGGCCGCGTGGAGCGGACCGAGGACCCGAGGGTGGGCGACGGCTGTACGTCTCCCGAGGGTCCGGTGAGTGGGCACCGCTCCGAATGGCGCCGCCTCGCCGTTGGGCTGTCTGTGATGGCACCGCAGCACGGCCTGCGGTCCGCGTGGGGTCACCGGCCGCCGGCCTGCCCGAGTGTGGCTGGTACGGGCGCATGAGACAGGTTTCCGCGCTCCACCACCTCGTTCTCATGGTGTACACCACCGCCGTCCTGTTGTCGTCGTTTCTGCTGTTATTTACGCTACTGTAGTGTTCGACAGCCGACCGGAACCCAACAGCCACCGCCTAAGCCTTGCCTGCCGCGGGCAACGCCACCGCTCGACCGGTTGTCGGGGCCGACCACCCGGTGTCGTGTGTCCGGCAACTGTGGGCTCCGGGTTCGGGCGCCGACGCGCCCCGCGTACAACCAATGTGTATCGGTGTCTGTGAGACGACCCGATAGAGTGGGGCAGAGGTGAAATAGCGGTATCGCTGTTTGATCGTGTATGAGCAATAACGGAAAGCTGAGTGTCGGGTCGTACGCGGACGACCGGAGTGAGGCGGACGCACGGAGTGTGTCGAGCTGGGCGACAGAGACGAAGCTGGTCTGGACGTACGACC
>JAQCNN010000219.1 GCA_028275005.1 Salinirussus sp. | reverse complement strand
TAACTCCCGCTCACTCCAGCATCGCCGTCCCGGTTGCGGCCAGTCTGGAGTGGGGAAACCGGTAGTTCTGGGCGCCGTCGTCGCGCCACCGCCGAAGGTAGACGGCGTCGACCACCGGGTCGTCTGCGGGGTACCCCTCGTTCGTCGGGTGGCCGGCGACAGTCGCCCCCGTCCCGGGTACGGCCACCGCGTCGGCCCGCTCGGCCCGGACCCGCTCGACGACCAGCCGGTCGCCGGTTTCGCGGTCCCGGGCAACGGCCCCTCGCTCGAACGCACAGGTCCGACAGAGTGCCGGTCCGTCCTCGGCAATAAACGCCTCCTCATCACAGGCGATGCAGGTCCCGCGGTGTCCCCCCGGCGGCGGCACACGCCCGGTGGTCACCTCGATGGCGACCCGGCGGCGGTGCTTGCAGGTCGCCCCCCGAACGGTGCTGTCGGGGCAGGTGCAACTCCCGGCCTCGGGGTTGACGACGTACGTCGCGCCGCTCTGGCTGTCGACGGCGTAGTCCCCGTCCGGCAGCGGGCGGACGGCCATGCGCTCGGCCCAGGCGCGGGCGGCCCGGTCGGGCATCGTCCGAAGGTCCGGTGTGAGTGCAGTCTTGCGGTCGGCCACGGAAGGCTCGGTATCAGGCATAGCGCTCCGGACACGGCTCGTTTCACGGCTGTGTCCAGTCGAAACGTAGGTTGTCCTCGGACATTACTCTTCGGGGTGGCTGGCCCCGTCCAGCCCGCGTGTTCGGCCCCGGCCCAGCGCCGGTGTCGTGTGACCCCATCACGTCCGGCGATTTCCCGCGACAGGCGCTTCGAAGCGCTTTTGATACTCCCTGTGAAAGCCGGCGGCATGGACGCAGACTCGAAGACGGTCAGACAGGTCGGCCTGTCGGTCGGCGCTGTGTTTCTCTTCATCCTCGCCGTGGCAACCGCGAGCACCGTCTTCGGGGCGGCCCCGCCGGTCGACCGGGAGGTCAGCGGCCAGTTGACCGGGACGGCAAACGTCTCGGGGCCCGGGCTCGTCCAGACGGAGTTCGAGGGTGAGTTTGACGGCTTCTTCGCCGGGTCAGTCGACGGCACACTCGCGGGCGCGGTCAACGAGACCGGCGACTTCGACGGCCAACTCTCGGGGAACATCTCCGGGGAGGCAAACGGCGAGATAGAGGGGCAGGTCTCCGGCACACTCTCGAACGGGAGCTTCGACGGGAACCTCAACGGCCGAATAAATGGCACCGCGGACACCACCTCCCTTGGACAGACCGGCGGTGTTCTGATCGTCGGGCTCATCGCCGGGCTCATCCTCCTGATGGCGGCCGGCGGCGTCTGGCTCTCCCGGCAGGACGACTGACCGGCGGTCACGTCTCCCGCGGCTCGCTATCCCCGCGGCTCACCTCGCTCGCGGCTCGTCTCTCGCCGTTCGCACACCGGGGACGCTCCGCGTCCCCCGCTCCCCGTTCGTTTCTCCGGGAGTGACCCGCTCACTTCTTTCGCTCGTCACCCCCGCTGCTCACGGCTCGTCCCTCGCCGTTCGCATTCCCGAGACTGACGCGGGGCGCGTCAGTCTCGCTCCTCCCGCCAGTCGGTGACCTCCGCATCGTCGGCGTCGTCCAGCGTGTCCTCGTAGTAGGCCATCGGGTGAGCGATCGTCTCACACCGGTCGTCCATGTTGACGCAGTCGCCGTAGGACTGCATCGTCGCACAGGAGGGCGGGGAGTACTCGGTCGGGCTGGTCTGCCCGCGGATGTGGTTGACCTGGTAGCGGGTGGCCTCCTCGCCGAAGCCGGGGTTGACCTGAAACAGGTCCACGATATCGTCGGTGGCCATCCCGATACTGGTCAGAAACGAGGCGATGGCAAACCGGGAGTGGTGTTCGAGGTGCTCGCCCTTCTGGACCCGGTCAAGCAGCGCCCGCATACAGGGCGGGAACAGCTCGGGAACGACAGTGTCGATATCGCGGGTGAAATCCAGGTCCGAAAGCAACGCCGTGAGGTGCTCCACCGGCTCCCCGAGCTCCTCGGCGACCGACTCGGGGACAGAGAGTGGAAGCCCCTCGCCGACCCGCTCGCGGACCGCCGCCTCCAACAGCACGTCCAGCTCCCCCTCCGTCAGGGGGACCTCGCCGTCGCGGAGTTCCCGGTTGACCAGCCGCCACTCGTCGTCGCGCTGGTCGGCCGCCAGGTCGAGGTAGGTCCCCACCGACACCCGGTACCGCCCACCCACCGCCCGAACCGACGCTGTCAGGTCGAACTCCGCGAGCAGGTCTGCCCGCGTGAGGCTGGTGTCGGCGGTCGAGCGTAGCTCCGTCTCCGTCGCAACGTCGGCGGTGAACCGCTCGTAGGCGGTCCGTGCCTCCGCCCGGGCGTACTTTCGTGTGAGGACGTGTTCGTCGACCAGCGAGACGAGCACCCGCGCGACGGGGTAGGAGAGCAACTCGACGCGTGGCCGACGGTGGGGGCCACGGACCACCCCCTCCTCGAGGGCGTACTCGACGCGCTCGGTGGCGCGGTCGACGGCCGGGCCGCCCTCGGCGACCAGCGCCGCCAGGTCGACCCCCGCCTCCTCGACGGCGGCACGGGCCTCGGCCAGAAACGGGTAACGCGCGTACAGCAGCTCCATCGGCCACGTCTTTGCGCACGGCCGTGAATAAACCTCCCGGTGGGCGGCCCGCACGCGCCGGGGCGGCGGTGTCACTCCTCGAGTAGGTCCTCGATAACCTCGCTCTCCCCGCCGTCGCCGACGGCCTCGCGGACCCGGTGGTACTCCCGCTGGCTCACCTCGACGGTCTCGGTGCCGCCGTCACGGGTCACCTCCAGGGTGACCGTCCCCGCGGGGCTGTTGCGCCGCCGGAAGGTGGCGAGCGCGGAGAAGACGAAGGAGAGTGCTACCCCGCCACCGAGGGCGTAGACGGCCGTGGTTTCGAAGGCCATCCCGCCCGGCCCGGTCCACTGGGTCGGGTACGCGGTCCAGAACAGCCCGATACCGACGAGCGTGAGCGCGCTCCCGGCGACGACGCCCAACCGGGCCCGCGTGCTCGCGGGGAGGACGAGGACGACCGCAAGCAGCATCGCGGGGATACCCAGCCCGGCACAGAGCCCGGCGTACCG
>JAQCNN010000218.1 GCA_028275005.1 Salinirussus sp. | reverse complement strand
GTCGCGTTGGCGACCGTGACGGTCGTTCCGTTCGAGGTCTGGTTCTCGAAGCCGACCGACGCCGGCGTCTCCGCGGTGGCTGTGAGCGTGAGTCTCGCGAACGCCCCATCGTCGCGTGTGAACACGCCGTGGGTGTACTCGTCGGGGTCGAACTCGTCGGTCGGCAGCTCAAAGGCGACCGTCGTCGAGCTACCCGGGTCGAGTGTTACGTCCGTGGACCCGAACAGGAGTCCACCGACCCGGAGCTCGACGGGCTGGGTCGTGGTGAATTCGTTAGGGTTCGTGACTGTCGCGTCGACCGTGACGCTGTCTCCGACGGTGACACTGTCCGGTGCCTCGAGCGCGTTGAGCTCGAACGACTCCGAAAGTGTCAGCTCGCCAACGGCGCCGTCGGATTCGGCGAAGACCGCGTAGACGTACTCTCCGGGTTCGGTCCCGGTGGTGTTGAACGAGAGACGCACCGTCGTCGTCCCGCCGGCTTCGAGGATGACGGTCGTCCGTTCGACCACCTCACCCCCCAGTCGGAGTTCGACGCGCTCGGCCTGGGCCCTGTCCGTCGGGTTCTCCAGCGTTGCGGTGACGGTCACCTCCTCACCCGGCGCTGCGCTCTCGGGGGCGGTCATATCGGTGACTGTCACCGCCCCGGCTTCCTGGTTTCCCGCACCGTCCATCTGTGCCGGTGTCGGCGGCTGGACGGCGACCGCCTGTGTGGCGATTCCCCCCAGCGCGACGAGTACGAGCACGGCCGCAAGTAGCTTTGTTCGTGTCATTTGCTGCGAAAGATCGGTCGGCTGGAGTTCGCATAAACCGGACCGACAGTTCAGTTTCGAAGGGAACCCCAACCGCTCGCTAAGCGTACGTTATCGAGTTACCACTTCCTCACCTGTCTCGGGTCAGCCTGTGGCGGGGGACACGGCCCGGAGCCGAGACCGACGCCCCGTTTGTCGATAGGCCGACGTTTCCAGGGTGGCCGTCGCTGCATTCGGTGGCGTGTACTCGGTGGTGAGGGGGGTTCCGCGGAGCCGCCGACTCTTCGAGCGGGCGATAAAAAAACGTGAACGACCGTCCGGGCGCCGAGGCGCCCACCGGAACTGTTAGTTGCGGACGAGGTTCGTCGCGCGAGGGCCTTTGGGGGCCTGTTCGATGTCGAAGTCGACATCCTGTCCTTCTTCGAGGTCCGGGCCGCCGACGTCCTCCATGTGGAAGAATACGTCATCGTCCGCGTCCTCAGTCGAGATGAAACCGTAACCGCCTGTGTCGTGGAAGAAATCAACCTTACCGTTTGCCATTGCAAACAAACAAATGGGCGATTGACGAATAACTATTCCGATACACGCACAGCCCGATCCGGTGAATTCGAAAAATATTTAGAAATCCTCTCAAAGTGGCCTGGTCTGTCCGGAACAGCCCCCGGAACCGGGTGATCCGTCGGGCCTCGCCCACGAGACGGCCGGTCGGGCAGTTCGACGCCGGTCACTTCCAAGCCTCGCACACAGGCCCGAGTCGACCGAGTTCCTCGCGGAGTTGCCGTCGCTTGAGCAGCGCGAATCCGAGGAGGATGAGCACGAACCCCGTCGCGGTGTTGACGGTTGGCTGTTCGCCGAGGGCAACGAGGCCGGTCAGGACCGCAGCGACCGGCGCCGCGTAGGAGACGAGGTTGATCTCGATGGGCCCCAGCCGCTCGAGCAGGTCGAAGTAGACCAGAAACCCCAGCGCGCTGGCGACGACGACCAGGTAGCCGAGTGCGAGCACGGCCTCGACGGTCCACTGTACGACGGGGGGCTCGCCGATACTGAGGCTCACGGCGTGCAACAGGGCCGCGCCGAGGACCATCGACCACGCCTCGGTGGTCTCGACGGGGAGGCCGGCGTCGACCCGCCGCGTGAGGACACTGCCGAGAGCAAAGGATGCTGCGGCGAGCAACACCAGCGCCAGCGAGACCGACCGGGCGTTCAGCAGGTCCCCGGGTGCCGGCGCGCTCAGGACAGCAACACCGGCAAAGCCCAGCCCCAGCCCGAGCAGGCCGAGCCCGGTGAGTCGCTCGTCGGGCAGGAGGGCGCGGGCGAAGCCGGTCGTGAGCGCCGGCGAGAGGCTGACGACGACCGCCGCCGCGGCGCTGGTGGTCCCCTGCTCACCGACGAACAGGAAGGCGTGGTAGGCGGCGATCAGCAGGGCCCCGCCGACGGCGACCGAGAGCCACTCCGCACGCTCGCGGGGCCGCCACCGGTCGGTGACGTAGGCCGCGTAGCCCAACACGAGCAGGCCTGCCAGGTCATACCGGAGGGCCGCAAAGAGCACCGGCGGGAAAAAGTCCAGCCCGGCCTTGATCGCGGTGAAGGCGCTACCCCAGGCGCCCGCCAGCGCGAGGAACAGCAGCGCGTTCCGGAGTCTCATCCTCCGGCCGAGGCGAGCGGTCCTGCCGGCCTAAACGATGCGATCCCCCGTGGCCGACAGGACACCGAGATGCAGGGGACAATGCCCCTGTCCGGTCCGGGGGATAGACCGCGACAGTCTGTGGGTAGTAAGCGTTTGGCGGCTGGACGCCTACACCTTCGTATGAACGTCTTACTGGTGGTGCTGGACTCGGTCCGGGCGACGAGCTGTTCGCTGTACGGCTATCCGCGGCGGACAACGCCGACACTCGACTCCCTGGCCGAGGGTGCCACGGTGTACCGAGCCGCCCGGGCGCCGTCGAACTGGTCGTTGCCCGCACACGTCTCGCTGTTTACCGGACTCGAGGCCGAGGCCCACGGTGTCACAGTTCACGACCGGCTGGAGCCGGGTCACACGGTGTGGGACGACCTCTCCGGGGCCGGATACGCCACCGGACTGTTCACCGAAAACGGGTTCGTCGCCACCCACGCGGTCGGGCTCTCCGAGCCGTTCGACACTGTCGTTTCCGTCCCGGAGACGGCACCGGCAGCGTACCGCTCCGGGGAGCACACGGACAGACCCGACGGGTTCTACTACGCCGACAAGCTGTGTGAGTGGGCCGACGGCCGAGACCGGTGGGCAGCCTGTCTGAATCTCATGGACGCCCACCGGCCCTACGACCCGGCCCCCGAGTACGACCGCTGGGGCGACCCACAGGCCCACCAGTTGCAGTCGGAGCTACCGGTCCGCTGGGAGTTCGACGTGCACGGGGGCGCACACCCGACCTGGCAGCTCGCCGGCCTCGAGTCGCTGTACGAGGGTGGTGTCAGACAGGCCGATGCCGTCCTCGGCTCCGTGCTCGAGCGGCTCGGTCAACGTGGTGCCCTCGAGGAGACACTGCTGGTCGTCTGTGGCGACCACGGCGAGGGGTTCGGCGAGCCCGGGCGGCTCGACGGCGAGCCGCCGGCGGTCGCGCACATCGTCCCGATGAGCGAGAGTCTGTTGCACGTTCCGCTCGTCGTGAAGCACCCGGGTCAGCGGACGGGCCGAACCGTCGAGGCGCCGGCCGCGCTGACCG
>JAQCNN010000215.1 GCA_028275005.1 Salinirussus sp. | reverse complement strand
TGGGGGTCGAACTGCCCGCCGGCGTAGGCGACAACCGGCTGTCCGTAGTAGAGTGTCGGCATCACCGCCGAAAACAGCGAGCCGACCCAGGACCACTCCACAGGTGTCCACGTGACCCGGTCCTCGGTCCCCCCGGTCTCGAGAAAGCCTGCGGCGGTGACCGGGAGATGGCCGAGCAGGAACCGGTGGGCGTGACGGACACCCTTTGGCGACCCCGTCGTTCCCGAGGTGTAGATGATAATCGCGTCGTCCTCGGCGGCCGTCTCGACAGTTTCGAACTCGCTGGAGGCACCCTCGGCGGCCTCGTGCAGGTCCACCTCGTCGCTCCGGTGGTCGACGTCTCCGAGTGTGAGCACGGTCTCCAGGGCCGGCAGGTCGGCCTCCCGGAGCGCGTCGAGGTTGGCGCTCTCGACGACGCAGGCAACGGCGTCACAGTCCCCCAGGCGGTGCTCGATGGCCTCGGGACCGAACAGGAGTGACAGCGGCACCGACACCGCCCCCAGCTTCCAGCAGGCGGTGTGGGCAACCAGCGCCTCCGGTCGCTGATTGAGATTCACCCCGACCCGGTCGCCGCGTTCGACGCCCGCCTCGGCGAGGTAGTTCGCCAGCCTGTTTGCCTCCTGCTGGAGCCGCCAGAAGGTGTACACCGTCTCGTTGCCGGCGGTGTCCTCGGCGAACACCGCGACTCGCCCGCGCTCCTCGGCCCACCGGTCACAGGTGTAGGCGGCGATGTTGAACCGCTCCGGGACCTCCCACTCGAAGGCCTCCCGCAGTTGCCCGTAGCTGTCCCAGTCCTGCTCGTAGAAGTGGTACGCGTCGAGTCGCTCCGTGTGAGCCATGGACACACCATCCCTGACGGCACACTTAACAGTTCACCACAGGCCGGTCCGGGGAGGGCTCGGCCGCCAGGCAAGCCGTGAGTGGGAGTCGTTCGCGGACTGAACCGAGAGCCGGTCGGCTGTGGCCGGAGTGTGCACAGCACGGCAGTCTGCCTGTGACCTGCCGGCGATGGATATAAAACACAGGAGCCAAACAACAGCGCGTCTGTATGTCGTCGCACAAGCATCCGTTGGGGACGGTCGCGGAGCTGGGTGAGGAGGCGGTCGGCGGGCTAAGCAAAGCCCTGAGTGGGGAGCTCATCCTGCCCGACCACAGCGAGTACAACGACGCCCGCGACGTCTGGAACGGGCTGGTCAACAGATATCCGGCGGTGGTGGTGCGAGCAACCGGGGGCCAGGACGTCGCGACGGCGGTCAGCTTTGCCCGTGAACACGGGCTCGACCTGTCTGTTCGTGGTGGCGCCCACCAACAGGCCGGCGATGCTGTCGTCGACAACGGGCTCGTCGTCGACCTCTCGGAGTGTGACGAGATTACGGTTGACCCGGAACGACAGGTCGCGACGGTCGGCCCCGGCAACCGGGCCGAGGACGTCCTCGCGGAGACACAGGAGTACGGTCTCGCGATGCCGACCGGCAGTGCGGGGTGTGTCGGGATCCCCGGCACCACCCTCAACGGCGGCGTCGGGTGGATCCGTCGCAAACACGGCCTCTCGGTCGACGCGCTCCGGTCGATGGAGGTCGTCACCGCCGACGGCAGCCTCGTCGAGGCCTCGCCCGACACCAACACGGACCTGTTCTGGGCGATGCGCGGCGGCGACGGCAACTTCGGGGTCGTCACGAACTTCGAGTTCGACCTGTACGAGGTCGGCCCGGTCGTCGGCGCGCTGAACGTGTTCTACCCGGCGGACATTGTCGACGAGGTGCTCCGGACCTACCGCGACTTTGCCGCCGACGCCCCCGAGGAACTGACGACGATTGTCAACTACGGCGAGATCCCCGCTATCCCGCCGATGCCGGACCACCTGCACGGCGAGGAGGCGGTCGGACTGATCGGCTGTTACACCGGTGACCCAGAGGAGGGAATGGAGACAGTTGCGCCGCTGCGTGAGGTCGGTGACCCGCTGATCGACGCGAGTGACGTGATGCCGTACGAGGCGCTCCACGAGGTGGGGACACTGATGCACCCCTGAGGGCGGAAGTATATCAACCGGTCCGTGTTTGTCGACGAACTCACCGAGGAGGTGCGCAACCTCGTGGTCGACCGGACCGACGCCGCGCCGGGTGTGATGGACGGCGTCGGTCTCTGGTCGATGGGGGGCGCGGTCGGGAGCGGCCACGACGCCGCGTTCGCCTGGCCGGAGAAGCGATTCATGGTCGTGATCGAGGCCGCGTGGGAGGACACGAACACGCCCGACCACATCAAGTGGGCCCAGGAAACCGAGCGACTGTTCCGCGAGGCCGGCGGCGAGGGTGCCTACGCGGGCTACGCCGGTGTCGAGGAGGCCGACTGGGAGGACTGGACCGAGAAGGTTTACGCCGACAGCTACCCCCGACTCCAGTCGGTGAAGGCCGAGTACGACCCCGAGAACGTGTTCAGTCACAACCTCAACGTCGACCCCTCTGTCGAAGGGTCGGCTGCCGACTGACGCTCGGAGCAACCGCCGTCTCGCTCCCACTTTTTCGGACCCGGACAGCTGTGGATAACACCCGCTCAGACAGTCAAAAAACGGTGGGGGGAAAGGGGGATAGCTGAAGCAGAGGGCTGACCCGTCCACAAAGACGGATTACAGTGGTCCTCGCTACAGCAGATAGGATAATGAGCGTTGGCCACGTCGGCGCGTCGCCTATCGGCAGACCCCGGTCATCGAGTTTGCCGATGTCTATCGGTGTGTCGTCTCGGAGCCCACCGGCCCAGTCACGCGCGGTGGAGTGGGAGGCCCCATCCAGCACACGGCACACCGCCCTATGACGGGTGACGGGACAGCGCGGTCACGCCCGCAGGAACCGGTGGCCGTCATCGAGGGGTCGACCCCGCAACTCACAGCGAGTCAAGTAGCCCCCCGACGATGTCGCCCGCCGCGTCCTGAAACCCCGGATAAAACTCCAGCAGAAGCAGGATGCTCAGGATTGCCGCAGGGATACTGATCAGTATCCCGAGCATCAGGTAGTCTATCGAGTCGAGGTCGGCCAGCGTCTCCGAGAAGTCACGCTCCTCGGCTACCTCCCCCTCCTGAACGCCTGGGTCGTAGCTGGAGTCTCGCTCCTCCTCCTCGGGGGGTTTCCACGAACTCATACGATCGTCAGAGACCGCTGTAGGCGCTGTCGAGATTCTCGGGCATCAGCAACAGCTAGTCGCTTCCACCTCATAAAGTTCGTGTCCATTCTCAGCCCGTGAAGCCGTCGCTGACCGATATCCGCCGCTTGTGACCGTGTCTCCCCGACAGAGCCGGCTGTGGCGAGCTACCGGCGTCTGCCCCTTCCCATCTGACTCGGCCGTTCTCCCGGCCACGCGTCGCTGCCACGCCCTACGTGGCGTGGCCTCTCGCCTTGCGGGATAGAGGCAGGAGTTGACCCCCCGCGCCGCCACGTATCACCCCGTGTCGCGGCCGACGATGCTGTCCGGCCGGGCAACGACGGACGCCTCTCGGCGGAAACGGCACAATAGAGGGGAGTGTGGTCAGCCCAGTTCGACACGGGCCGACTCCGGTCTACCGCCGACAGTCAGTACACTGCCGGGCTCTCAGCCGTGGACCGCTAGAGTGGAGCCGACCTGTCTCACTCGAGCCCGTCGGCATAGGCGTAGTCGTCCGGCCGAGCCTCGGGTCGCTGCCCGTCTAGTTCGATCTGCCAGCCGTCCAGTGCGGTGGGGTCCTCGAGGGCGTCGGTGACGACGGTCCGCACGTCGGCCAGGTCGACCCCGTAGTAGTCATCGGGGACACCTTCGAAGTACTGGAGGGCCGTCTTGAACAGGCTGCGCATCCCGTCGTCGTTCTCGAAGTCGTAGTGCTTGTAGGCGCCCGCGGCAACCTGGACCATCCCGTGGAGAAACTTGCTCTCGGCGGTCCCGCTGCCGTAGTTGTACCACTCGTCCTCGAAGCAGTCGTGGGACTCGTGGTACTCCCCGACGTTGTACAGCCGAACGCCGTGTATCACGGCCTTGCGCAACGTCCCGTGTTCCCACCCGTTCGACTCGGCCTGCTCGGCCCGCCAGCCCGTCGGGTCACCAAACACCGGCGGACCGACCGTATCATCACGGGTGTGCTCCTCCATTGCCGGCGATTGGACACCGAGAGGCCTCAATCCGTCGATGCCGGTGGCGTCCGCGCCGGCAACTCACCGCGGGCTCGGCCCCCTCACTCCATGTAGCCGAGCTGCTGGAGCCGGTCACTGACCTCCTCGGCGGTGGTCCGGCTCCCCTTGTCGGCCAGTGACAGCGGCTCGCGGCGTCGTTGCTCGGGGTCGCCGGCCAGCACCGGGAGCACCTCGCCGGTCATGTCCCTGGGGACGGCACAGCCGTGGGCCGTCAGGAGCGTGGGTGCGAGGTCGCGGATCGACACCCGGTCGAGTTCGCCCCGCCCCTCGAAGGCCGGGCCGCTGGCGAGGAAGATACCGTGACGGGTGTTCTCGGCGGCCCACCGGTCCGGGTCGGCCGTCACCCTACCGCCGCCGACCCCGTCGTTGACGTGGACCCCCGGGCGCATGTCGACGACGACCTCCGGCCCGTCGGCGACGTAGGGTCCCGAGTAGACCGCCTCACCCCGGGAGACCTCGTCGAACAGCGGCCCCTGTTCGTCCGTGACAGCCCGCAGGTCCGCGACGAGCTGGTCGGCGACGGCGTCGACATCGAATGCGGGGTTCACGTAGACCGGCCCCTGCCCGCTCGCAACAGCCTTCGTCCGCGGGAGGGCAACGGCATCGAGCTTGCGGTCACGCTTTAGCCCGTCGCTCTGTGGGACGAGTCGCTGGACGCGCTCGGGGACCACCCGAGCGAGGGTGTCCACGAGGCCAAAGCGTTTCGCGGCCCGGAGGACAGTCTCGCGGTCTATCCCGACCTGGGTGAGATAGTCGTCGACAGTCCGGGTCCGGGCCTGATAGCCCTGCTCGGCGAGCCACTCGTTGATGTAAAACTCCGTCGTCGTGGGCGCGCTACCGTGGTCCGACATCAGGACGAGGTTGCAGTCGAGTTCGCGGAGCCGACCGAGCCACCCGTCGACCAGCTCCCAGGCGCGCTTCGTCGGCTCCCCGTCCCAGAAGAAGTGCTGGAGGACGTTCAGATAGAAGAGCGTCACGTGGACGAAATCGAGCTCGCGCTCCTCGAACAGGGCAAGCGCCACCTCGAAGCGGGTGTCGAGCAGGTCGAGGATGGCGTCGACCTCGGCGCCGCGCTCGTCGTTACCCGACAGCAGCGGGTCGGGGTGGACCTCGTAGTCGAAGCGCTCCCGGAGTTCGGCGGCGAGGCCCTCCGGGGCGGTGTAGCCGGCGTCGATACTGCGGTACTCCCCCTCGACGGCGTCGGGGCCGCCGGCGACGACAACGCCGTCGATGGGTCGTGGCGGGTACATGGTGGGCATGTTGACCACGCCCGCGGACTGTCCCTCGTCGTTGAGGTAGTCCCAGAGCTCGGCGCTCCGGAAGTCCCCGCCCTCTGCCACCTCGATGTGACCCTCGGCGAGGTCGACGTGCTCGAACCAGAAGACACCCAGCCCGCCGGGGTCCTTGCCCGCGGCGTAGCACTTCCAGTTCGGAAACGTGACGGGCGGCAGACAGCTCCGGGTGCCTGCCCACGAGCCTTCCCCCCGGAGGGCGGCCAGGTTTGGCAGGTCGCCGGCAGCGAGCCACGGGTCGAGCAGGCGCCAACTGGCTCCGTCTAACCCCACCACGAACGTCCGTGTCATCGGGCGGAGGGAGGGAGGGGAGTCACTAGTCGCTTTCGAACCCTTCGATAGCTCTAAGTGCCGACGGAGGCGTGACTCCGGTAGTGCGAACAGTCGCTGTCGTCCCCGCGTACAACGAGGCCGACACCGTCGGGTCCGTCGTCGACGGGACCGCCCCCCACGTCGACGAGGTAGCCGTTGTCGACGACGCCTCCACCGACGGCACCCCGTCGGTCGCCCGCGACCACGGCGCGACCGTCCTCGAGCACACGTTCAACACGGGTGTCGGGGGCGCCGTCAGAACCGGCTACCGGTACGCCATCGAGGCGGACTACGACTTCGTCGTCCAGGTCGACGCCGACGGGCAACACGACCCCGACCAGGTCCCCGACCTGCTGGCGGCGGCTACGGACTGTGACATGGTGGTTGGCAGCCGGTACCACAACGAGAGTATCGAGGAGTACCCGTTCGTTCGGCGGGCTGGCATCCGGTTTTTTACCGGTGTGGTGAACGCGCTCGGCGGTGTCGACGTGACCGACGTCACCAGCGGCTTCCGGGTCTACCGGGTGTCGATGCTCCGGCGGATCCTCCACAAGCGTGACGCCCACTGGGCGGTCGAGCAGACCCTCGACGCGGCCCGGCAGGGCTACCGGATCCGGGAGGTGTCGGTGGAGATGCCCACCCGCGACCACGGCGAGTCACAGTTCGACCTCGGGACGCTTGCCCTCTACCCGCTCCGGATGGCCGACGTGGTGCTCCGCGTGGTCCTGTTCAGGTAACCATGGTCGAGTACAGCGTGGTCAACCTCGTCGCCGGGGTCGTGGGGCTGGGATTTCTCGGCACCGGCTACGTGCTCCTGCGCCGCGAACGCGAGGCCCTCGGGCTGTTCGTCCTCTCGGTTGTGGTCGGCGCCGGGCTGCTGTTCGTCGCGGCCACGCCGGCCTCCTTCGACTACATCGCGACCTTTCTCGGCCTGGAGTTCAGGACACACGCCATCCTCGTCGTCGCCAACCTGGTCCTCTTTGCGCTGGTCACGTATCTGCTGTACCGTATCGGCCGGCTGTACGACCGTCTCTCGCGGCTCAACGAGGAGGTCGGCCTCCTCAAGACCGAACTCGAGGACGGAGAGGAGTGAGCCGGCAGCGCCGGGACCGACCACAGGCGGTCCTCTCGGTCGACGTCGAACTGTTCGACCAGACCCCGGCCTACCGGTCGGCCCGCGGGACGACCGACCGGGAGGGCGTCGGGCTCGAGGGGCTGGAGTACCTCCTCGAAGCGCTGGACCGAGAAGGCGCGACGACGACTGCCTTTGTGGTCTCGCGGGCGGCCGAACGCCACCCGGAGGCCGTTCGGCGGCTGGCCGACGCCGGCCACGAGGTTGCCTCACACTCCCACAGCCACCGCCTGCTCACCGACCGCTCCACGGAAACACGCCGCGAGGAGTACGAACGCTCCCGGGAACGCCTGCGCGAGTTGACCGGGCAGCCGGTCCGGGGCTTTCGCGCGCCGGCCTTCGATATCCCACCCGGCCACTTCGAGGGGCTACGGCAGGCGGGATACGGCTACGACTCGAGTGTCGTCGCCAGCCGCGCGGTCCCCGGCTGGTACGGCGGCGAGTACGACCTGGAGGTCCCGGCACCCGCCAGCGAGGCTGTACCCGGGGCGCCGTCGGAGCTGACCGAGGTGCCCGCGAGCGTGATGCCCGGGCTCAGGCTCCCGCTGACGGGGACCTGGCTGCGGTTTTTCGGCCCCGGTTACACGCTGCTGGGGATGCGCCTGCTCGCGCGCCGTGGGGTCGCGCCCGTGCTGTACGTCCACCCCTGGGAGCTGGTCGACCTGCCGGCGGTCGATGGCGTCCCCGAGCGTGTCTACTGGCACACCGGCGCGTGGATGCGCCGGGCTATCGACCGGGTCCTCAGCCAGCCATTCGAGTTCACCACGGCGGCGGCCCTCGCCGGCGAGACAGGGCGTGATAGCCACACCCCCAGTGACCGGCAGGGGAGCGGGTAGCCTTGCCCCGGCCCAGTCCGCGTGCGCTCGCCCTGACCGCACTCCAGTACGGCGTTGCACTCGCCGCGCTCGCGTGGGTGCTCCTGCAGGTCGACCCCGGCGCGGTGCTCGCCCGACTCGGCCGGCTCGACCCCCCGGTGCTGGCCGCGCTCGTCGCCGTTACACTCGCCGGCCTCGTGGCTCGCTTCGCCACCTGGCAGGCCGTGGTGGCGCCGGTCCACCCAGTCAGCCTCCGGACGGCCGCGAGCACAGACCTCGTCGTCAACTTCGTGAACCAACTGCTCCCCTCGCGGCTCTCGGGGCGGGTGGCTGCCCCGTTTGTCCTCCGGGGTCAGACCGGGATGGCCTACGCCGACGCCGCGGCGGCGTCGGGCGTCCACACGGGGGTCTACGCCGTCTACTACGGGCTGACGGCGGCGGTCGGACTCGGGTTCGCGGTCGCACTGGCCGACCTGTCGGCCGGGCTTGCCCTGCTCCTCGCGCTCTCGACGGGGCTGTATCTCGTTGCCGGGGCGGTGGTGTTGCTCGCGGGGACGAACCTCCGGCTGCTCGACCCGCTGGTGGCGTGGCTGGCCGGGGCTGTTGGCCGGCTCCCCCGTGTGGGGGACCGCGCCGCCGAGCGGGTCCGTGGCCTGCTCTCCTTTACCGAAGCCTCGACCGAGTCCTTCCGCCGGGTAGCGGCCGACCCCGGTGTCTGGGCCCGGTACGCCCTCGGGTGGACCGGCGCGCTCGTGCTCGCACCGGGGCTGCGTGTCCTGTTGCTGTTCGGGGCACTGGGTGTCGCCTTCGAGCCGGCCGCCCTGCTGCCGCTGTATCTCGTGACCGCCTACAGCGTGACGCTGCTGCCGCTCACGCCCGGGGGTGTCGGCGTGACCGAGGCGACGGCCACCGCCGTCTTTGTCGCACTCGGTGTGCCGGGTGAGGTGGTCGTTCCCGTCGTCGTTATCGACCGGACACTGGGGGTGTACCTGCCCGCTATCGCCGGCTGGTACCCCTCACTGGGGCTCGACCTCTCGGAGCTGTCACCGGGTCAGTAGGGCGAGTCCTGGAGCCGCGAGCCGTCGCAGCCGCCGGTCCGCTCCAGGACCAGCGTGTACTGGTTCGCGGCGAGTTCCTGTTCGTCGGCGTACTGGTCGGTCTGTGGAACCACCCCGTGTCGGAGCAGGTCGACAGCCGAGCCTGGGGTCGGCCGCTCCGGCACGAACCCCGGCGGTCGGGTGCCGAACTCGGCCGCGACCGCGTAGTTGTACTCGCCGGCGAGCAGGCCCCTGATGTAGCTGAACCTGGCGTCGCTGTTCCGGTAGTACGTCCCCCGGTCGAGATACAGCAGGTCCCGGTAGCCGAGTTGGATGAACTCGGGGCAGCGGTCGACCTCCTCCCCGCCGCGTTCGACCCCGTAGACGTGGTTGACGGCCATCCCGTGGGGGACCGCGGTGTCCTGGAGGTGTCGGCGGTAGACCTCGACGGTGTCGCCGTCGTCACCGTGTTCCTCTAGCCAGGCAACCGCGTTGTCGCGGGGCATCGCCGCGTAGCCACCGACGCCGACGGCGGCGTACAGCCCACCCGTCACCAGCAGCGCGGCCACGGCTGGCCGGGCCAGGGAGGGGCGGCGCTCCCGAAGCCGCAGAAGCGTGCCCGCGAGCAACACCGCGAGCAGGGGGAACGTCGGCAGGAGATGGTGGACCCTGAAGTCGTGCCAGCCGGCGAAGAGCCCGACCCACAACACGAGCCCGGTCAACACGAGAACCGTCCCCCCGTTCGCCCGACCCCGGCCCACCCGGATAGCCGTCGCACCGACGCCGGCGACCGCCGCCAGAAACAGTGGCAGGCTCATCCCGCTGAGATAGCCCCGCAGGAACCACCACCAGACCGGCGCGTCCGGCCCGGTCGGCTGTGTCGCCCGGGCACCCGGATTCTCCAGGATCCGCTGGGCGACCGGGTCGACCCCACCGACGAGCAGTGTGGGAAATCCGAGGGCAATGGCGAGTGCGCCCAGGAGCGCGCCCGGGACGACCAGCGCAGGCTGGGCCAGTGTCCCCCAGGTGTCTGTCGCCCGCCTCGCCCGCAGGAGGTGGGCCGTCAGCACCAGCGCGACGACCGGTGCGGCGGTGAGTTTGAACGCGATGGCGACCCCCCCGGCGGCACTCGCGGCGAAGAACCGCCACCGGGCACCCGCCTGGACGTATCTGACCAGCAGGTACAGTGTCACGAGTACGAAGAGGAGGGCTGGCATGTCCTCACCACCCTCGTGGGCGATGGTCAGGAACCCGAAGGTCAGTGTCAGCAACAGCCCCGCGAGCTGGCCGGCGGTCCGGCCCCACACCACCCGTCCGACCCGGTAGGTGAGATACACACAGCCAACGGCGAGGAGGACGTTCACCAGCCGGACCGCCGCCAGCGCCCCGGTCCAGAACCAGGCGGGGGTCGCCTCCCAGACGGGGTAGAACCCGAACTCCGGGTCGGGGTCGGCGAAGGCCGCCAGTGTCTCCGGGTGCCCCAGCAGGAGGGTGAGCAGGACGACCGGGAGCACGGCGAGTCCGAACAGATAGAAGGTCGCCCCGAAGGGGACACGGCCCCAGACCACCCCTCGCTGGAGGCTCTCGACACTCGGGTCGGCGGCGACCGAGCCGTAGGCCACCAGCACGTCGAGGAGCCGGCTGTGCTCGTCACGGGTCGCAACGTTGGGGAGCCGGTGCCAGAACCAGAACCCACAGAGGAGGGTCGCGCCCAGAAGCAGGTAACGGAGACGACGGTCCCCGCGGAGGTCGGCGGCGACGACCCCAACCCCGCGAGCGAGGAGGGACCGGAGGGCACCCATCACAGGGCTCTGTGGGAACAACGGATAAAAGCTGTCCGGTACCGTCAGCCACGCCGAACGCCGGGGACCCCGCTACGGTGGTGCCGGCCGGTCACTCCGACAGCCGGCTGTTGTCGTTGAGCTTCTGGACGACATCGTCGTGGATGGTGCCGTTGGTCCCGATCATCGGCGAGCGCTCCTCCTCGCCGGGCAACTCGAAGCGGTTCCCACGGGTGTCGGTGATCGTCGCGCCGGCGGCCTCGGCGATGACCATCCCCGCCGCGACGTCCCAGGGGTAGGTGTCGAACTCCCAGACAGCGTCGGCGCTCCCGCTGGCCAGATAACAGAGATGCAGCGCGGCCGAGCCGAGTCGGCGGACGCCGCGGGCGTCCTGATAGAAGTGGGTCAGGAAGGTCCCGTCGGGGTCGTAGCCGGACATGAACATACTCTCGGCGAGGTCGTCCCGGCTGGTGACCCCGATCGGCTGGCCGTTGCGCATCGCCTGCTCCCCCTTGATCGCCGTCCAGAGCTCGTCGGTCTCCGGGGCGTAGACGACACCGAGGACGGGTTCGCCGTCCTCCAACAGCCCGATCGAGACGGAGTAGTTGGGGTTCCCGTTGGCGTAGTTGCCTGTCCCGTCGAGCGGGTCGAGTAGCCAGGTGTAGGCGCTGCCGCCCTCGACGTAGGTGTCCTCCTCCGAACGGATGCCGTGGGCGGGGAACTCGTTTTCCAGCGCCGTCGTGATGATGTTCTCGGACAGGTAGTCCGCCTCGGTGACGATATCGGACTTGTCCGTCTTGACGGTCACCGACTCGACACGGCCGTGGAGCTCCTTGAGCGGCTCCTGGACGCTCTTGACGGCCTCGCTCGCGACCCGCAGTGCGTGTTCGAGTTCGGTCTCCTCGCCGATGCCGGTGCTCTGGATGTGGTCCGGAAGCTCCTTGCCGGCCGAGCCCCGGGCACCCCACCCCAGTAGCTCGCTAATTGCGGTGTAGAAGTCGTCGTCGTAGCTCGTCCGGACGATGTTTGCCGACGTCTCGGCGCCTGTGATCCGGACCGACTCGCCCTCCTCGAGGGGGATGTAGTGGCGGCCACCGTCGACGAGTACGTCCGCGGCCTCCTTTGCCACGACGTCGACTTTCGTGTCGTTGCTGATGATGAGCGGCCGTACACCCATCTTGTGGGTCTGCAGGGGGACAATCTGTAGCGAGGAGTTGTTCTCCGGGTTCTGGACGGGCCCGCCGGAGGACAGCGAGACGCCGGTCGACCCCGTCGGGGTCGCGACTGCCAGCCCAGTCCCGTCGTACTCGCCGACGTACTCCCCGTCGGCAAAGGCGTCGAGTTTCGTGATCTTCCGCTCGAAGACGTCCTCCGGCATCGGGTGCTGGACCATCACGTCGTTGATCCCCGTCGCGTCCAGGTCCGGCCCGGAGACGTGCAACTGCTGACGGCGGGCGATATCCGACCGCCCCTGGATGGTTTCGGTGAGCGCCTCCTCGATGTCCTCGGAGTCGACCCTGACGAGGAAGGCAAGCGTTCCGGTGTTGATACCCAGAAGTGGGATCCCTCTGGGGGCGAACTGCTTGATCCCCTCGAGGAAGGTTCCGTCCCCACCGACGGTCATCCCCAACGTCTCGGCGTCCCGGTCGAACTCGGTTTCGATTTCGTCGCCGACGTCGACGGTCGAAACCTCGATGCCGTTTTCGGCCGTCCACTGCTCCAGTCGGTCGACTGTGTCCTCGCTTCCCGGACTCACTATTGCGATGATATGCTCGGTCGTCGCCAGTCGTCGTCCTCTCATACAGGGAGGTGAGGCGCCGAGGGCAAAATAACCACATGATTTTCCATCCTACTCCAGGGGGCTCCTCGCGGCTCGACGGGCCGACCAACACGCGGTTTTTTGAGCCGGAGCGCCGAACCCGGGCGCATGGAGTACGAAACAGTCGACACGGAGGACGTCGATATCACCGACCTCTCAACTGTGGAGGAGATCCCGCCGGACCTCGACATCCGGCCGGTCGGTGACCTGCTCGGCCTGGCGGAGATGAACGTCGCTATCTGGTACTTCGAACCCGGCGAGGGGATCGGTTACCACGCACACGCCGAGCAGGAGGAGTTGTACTACGTGCTGGAGGGGCGGTTCTCGCTGAAGCTCGGTCGCTCCGGCGAGACGGAGACCCGGGAGGTCGGGCCGGGTGCCTTCTGGGCCGCCGGCCCGGAGACCGGCCACGGCCACCGCTACCTCGGCGACGACCGCGGGGCCGTCCTCGCCATCGGCGCCCCGCCCGTCGAGGACCCGGGGATGGACCCACACGAGCTGTAGCGGGCAGCCGCCCTGGTCGCTCTCCTGCCGGCCTGTCAGGCACACATCCCGCGCGTCAGGCGTAACTCTCCGCGAGTGCCTCGAGGATACGGTCGGACTCTGCCATGGTGAGCCCGCGTTGCTCGTCGACGAGCACCGGGACCTGGCGCTGGCCGGAGACCCGCTTGACCTCGTCTCGCTTGGAGTGGAGCCCTTCGACCCAGACGCTTTCATAGTCGACACCCAGCTCGTCGAGTTCGTCGACGACCTTCTCGCAGTACGGGCAGCCTTCGAGCCGGTACAGTGTGGCTGTCATGTTCACAGGTACGGCCTGCCCTGTCTAAAGCGTGCTGGGAGTCGGCGCCGAGAGTTAGACCGGGTGCCACAGTACTTTATGTCGCCGGTGAGAGGCGAGGGTATGCCACCGACACAGGGAGCGGTCGTTCCCGACTTCGAGGCGGTCTGCTGTGACGGGGAGACGTTCCGCTCACGGGCGCTGTCGGAGACACTGGGTGCCGACGGCGGGCTGTTGGTCTCGACGGGCTTTGTCTTCAGCGCCATCGCCGAGAACTGGTACAAGCGCTTCGAGGGCTACGGTTGGGGGTCCGAGGCCGTTCCGCTCTTAGGCATCAGCCGTGACGGCCCGTACGCACAGAACGCGTTTCTCCGCCGGCTCGACGCCCCGTTCCGGCTGTTCGCGGACGTCGGTGGCGGGGTCTCTGAGACCCTGGGGCTGTTGACCGACCGACACCACATGGCCAACGTCACGACACCCCGGCGGTCGGTGTTCGTCCTCGACGCCGACCGGACGGTCCAGTACGCCCACGTCGCCGACGACTGGACCAGCCCACTGCCGCGCGAGGAAATCGGGGAGGCACTCGAGGCCCTCTGACCGGGCCGCGCGAGGGGCCTGACCGGCCGCTACGAGACGTCGGTGAACTCGAACCGAGCGCCACCCTCACTCCCCTCGGTGACGTCGACCGCCCAGCCGTGGGCCTCGGCGATCTCCTCGACGATATTCAGCCCGAGCCCGGTCCCCTCCTCGGCGGTGGAGTAGCCGGCCTCGAAGACCTCCCCCCGCTCCTCCGGCGGGATCCCGGGCCCGTCGTCCTCGACGTAGAAGCCGTCCGGAAGGTCGCCGACGCGGACGCTCACCGGCTCCTCACCGTGGTCTACCGCGCCCCCCGTCTGCCGCCGACCACCCACGGAGCCGTGTTCTACGGGGTCCCGGCGGGCGTGCGAGCCGTGCTCGACGGCGTTGCGCACCAGATTCTCGAGTAGCTGCTGGACCCTGGCCTCCTCGGCGTGCACGGTTCGGTCGGTGTCGATGGCCAGTGTCGCCTCTCCGGTGTCGACGTGTGCCCAGCACTGCTCGGCGAGGCTCTCGAGGGACAGCTCCTCGACCGCTTCCGGTTGCTCACCCTCGCGTGCCAGTGTGAGGACGGCGTCGATCAGCCGGCTCATCCGCTCGTGGGCCGCGCCGATATCGTCGAGATGTGGGCTGTTGCACTCCCGCTGTGCCAGCTCGAGGCGCGTGCTCGCGACGTTCAGCGGGTTCCGGAGGTCGTGTGAGACAAAGCTCGCAAACTTCTGGAGCCGGTCGTTCTGTCGCCGGAGTTCCCGCTCGCGTTGCTTGCGGTCGGCGATATTCCGGAGCACACCGACAGTCCCGCTGAACTCCCCGTCTACCGTCGGGAGGAGTGCGATGTGGTTCTCGTGGGGGACTCGTTCGCCGTCCCTCCGGACCGTCTGCATCGCAAACGAGGTGGTCTGTTTGTCCGCCGAGGACAGCAACTCCTGGATCAGCTCCTCGCCCTGCTCGATGTCCTCCTCGGGCATGACCACCGAGACGTGCTCGCCGACCAACTCCTCGGGGTCGTACCCCGTCGTCGTCATCTCCGACCCCGCGGGCGGTATGACGGACGTCAGGTAGCCGTCGGCGTCGAGCGTGTACACCTCGTCGGGAAAGGCACGGACGATCGTCTCGTAGCGCTCGAGTTCCTGCTCGCGCTCTCGGCGCTCGCTCGTATCCCGGATGACGCCCACTGTCCCTCGGTAGCCACCGCTCTCGTCGGGCATGCACGTGAGGTTCGTCTCGACGGGGACGGCGTCACCGTCGGCGGTGTGGAGGGTCGTCTCGACGGTCTCGATACCCCGCTCCCCCTCGAGGAGTCGCCGGACAGCGGCCTCGAACTGCGCCATCCCCCGGTCGCTGAGGATGAGCTCTGGCCCCTCGGCCAGTAGCCGGTCGGCGTCGTACCCCGTCAGTGCCGCGAAGGTCTCGTTGACCCGGAGATACTCCCCGTCGAGGTCGATGGAGTAGACGCTGTCGCCCATCGTCTCGACGAGGCGCTCGTAGCCCTCGAGTTCGCGGGCCCGGTCGGCCTGTGCGCACGCGGCTGTCAGATTCGCCGCCAGGAGTTCGGCGAGACTGACGGTCTGGTCGTCGAACTCCCGGCGGGTCGTCGACCCCGTGGCCAGTATGCCGTGCTCGCCGAGTGGGACGAGCAGCTCACTCTCGACGGCCGACCCGGGGTTGCACGCCTCCGGAGCCCCCGCGACGTCCGGGAGGACGGCCGTTTCCCCGGTCTCGTAGACCTGCCAGGCAACCCCCTCGCCGCGCCCGACCGCGGGGATCTCCGCCTGGGGTGTGCCGCCCTCGACTCGGTCCACCGCCGGCACGAGCGCGTCACGGTCCCCGTCGTAGCGAAAGACCGTGGCGTGACCGAGGCCGAGGATGTCCTCGACCGCCTCGACCGCGGCCTCGGCGACGGCGTCGTGACCTCTCGCGACAACCATCTCCCGGGTGACGTCGTGAAGCGCCCGCAACCGGGCGGCTCGTCGCTTTCGGTCGGTGACGTCCCGGCTCGTCCCGAGGACGACGTCCTCCCCGTCGGGGGCCGGCAACTGCCGGAAGTGTAGCTCGACGGCCTTCGCGTCCTCGGGGATGGTCGGCTCGACCTCTAGGCGGACCTCCTGCTCCGGGCCCGCCAGGATGTCGTCGACCGCCTGCCGGATCTCCTCGGCCGCCGTCGCTGAGACCACTCCCGTGTCGGCGAGCATGGAGACCGGTTCGCCGACCCACTCCGCCTCGAGGAGCTCCGGCTCGTCGACGCGATGGCTGACGAACTGGAACCGGTAGTCGGCGTCGAGGACGTAGACGCCCTCGCCGAGGTTCCCGATGACCGTCCGGTGCCAGTCGGCCGTTGCCTCACTCTCCCGGCGGTCGGTGATGTCTCTGGCGTTTGCTACGATCCCCTCGACCGTCGGCTCGTCCAGGAGGTTCCGGGCGTGCATCTCCACCCACCGCCAGTCCCCGTCGGCATGTCGAACCCGGACCTCAGCGGTCGTCTCCGCCCCAGGCTCGTCGGTGACCTCCCCTATCATCGCCTCGGTGGTCGACCGGTCCTCCGGGTGGATATACGCGAACGCGCTCTCCCCGACTATCGCCTCGGGCTCGTACCCGAGCGCCCGCTCGACGGCCGGGGAGACGTACTCGACGGTCCCGTCCGGGTCGATAACGTGTACGTAGTCGGCCGACCGCTCCAGGAGCTTCCTGAACCGGCGGTGTGTCTCCTGGAGTTCACGTTCGGTCGCGTACCGCTCCGCGGCGTTTGTCACCCGGTTTGCGAGCAGCGCGTACTGGTCCGTTCCGGCGCTCTTCTGGAGGTAATCGGTCGCCCCCGCCCGCACCGCCTCGGCCGCAATCTCCTCGCTCCCCTTCCCGGTGAAGAGGATGAACGGAAGGTCCTCATACCGCTCCCGGACCGCCTCCAGAAACTCGATCCCGTTGCGGCCGGCCATGTCGTAGTCCGAGACGACACAGTCGACCGCCGCAGTCTCTAGCCGGTCCAGACCCTCGTCGGCACTCGAGGCCGTCAACACCTCCAGCCGCTCACACTCGTTCTCGAGGACTCTGGTGGTGAGCGTCGCAAAGTCCGGGTCGTCGTCCACGTGCAACACGTGGATCCGGTCGAGGTCGTCGCTCATTCGCTGTCGTGCCACGCTATGTCAACCTCGCATATAATAGCCTGTGTCCAGTTACAAAGGATGAAAATCGGGGGCTGCGTCCACCCGGACGGGCCGCTGTGCGTCCACCCGGACGGGCCGCTGTGCGTCCACCCGGACGGGCCGCTGTGCGTCCACCCGGACGGGCCGCTGTGCGTCCACCCGGACGGGCCGCTCACTCCCCGACCGTCCGGAGGGCCCGTTGCTCGTCCGCCCGGTCCGGGGCGCCCCCGGTCGGGTCGGGGCCCGACTC
>JAQCNN010000212.1 GCA_028275005.1 Salinirussus sp. | reverse complement strand
CACCCGCAGAGGCACCGGCGACGAACCGGCGTCGACTGAGCCGCGTCCCGTTCTCTCCTGAACCCCCAGAATGCACCGTGTCAGTCGTGTCTGGCATCACCTGTTCCCAGCGCAACCGACCGGATAACCCTGTGCTGGTGAGAGTCCGGAGCCGATTGACTCGGAACACGGCAGTGGGGAATAGTCCTCTAACCTCGGCCAACCGTACAGACGAGTCCATACTCGGTCGCAGCGGTGGGGGAAACACCCGTCACCGTCTGTGCGGGATAGAGAGTACCGACTGAACGCTTAATCGGCTGTTCCGGAGTAATCATACCTGAGAGATGGACGACCCAAGCGACAGAACAGACCGGTTCGAACTGATCGCCGCCTGCGATGGGGGTGCGCTGACCGATGCCGCAAACGAGGTGTTGGCGACAGAACCGTCGGTATCGGTCCGTCAGGAGCCCCGTCCGCAACTGTTGATGCAGCGGGTCCGCGACCCGGTGGAGAACCGCCCGTTTAATCTCGGGGAGGTGGTCGTTACGCCGGCCGAGGTCGAACTCGACGGCGCCGACGGCTTCGCGATGCGGCCAGGAAAGGCCGAGCGCCAGGCACTGTCGGGTGCCATCGTCGATGCCGCCGTCGCCGGCGGTCATCCGGCTGCTGAGGCGATCGCCTCCCGGCTCGAAGAGACCCGCCGCCGGTTCGAACACGAGCGCGAGCGCGAACGGGCCCGGAGTAGGCACACGACTGTCGCGTTCGACATCGCGGAGGACGACCTGTGAGGACGCTCGGGCTCGACCCGGTCCACGATGTGCGGGCGGCATTTCGTGGGCTGTGTGCGGCAATGAGCCGGCCCGGGACTGTCGAGGGCGTTCCGGCGCCGGCCGATCATGCGGTCCTCGCGGCGCTGGTCGACCATGAGGTCACCGTTGTGACCCCTGATGAGGAGGTGCGCGAGGCACTCGACCGGGAAGGGCGACTGAACGAGGGCGCGCCAGAAACGGCGGATATCGTTCACACACGCGGTGTCCCAGAGTGGGACGTCAGAGACGCAAAGCAGGGCTCGCTTACTGAGCCGAGCAACGGGGCGACTGTCGTCTACCGTGTCGACAGTGTCCGAGAGGGGACGACCCTTCGTCTACACGGGCCAGGGGTTCCTGGCACGCGCACTGCGGCAGTGACACTACCACCGCCGGAGCTACAGGCACTCGCGGCAGCACAGCCGTATCCACGCGGTGTCGACGCGGTCTTTGCCGACCAGGAGCAGGTGCTCGCCGTGCCGCGGTCAGCCGGTCTGGAGGTGGCCTGATGGGGTATGTTGCCGCCGTCGCCGGCGAGGAACTTATCCAGCGGGCAGCCGACCTGTTCGACGCACAACGGGTCGTCGAGGACCAGGAGCCAGTCACCCTTGACCAACTGGACGGGCAACTGTCCCGCCTCACCGCACAGGCGATGAGCGAGGGCGGCGTGTACGCCCCGCAACTCGGCGCACTCGCCGTCAAACAGGCACAGGGCGACACCGTCGAGGCCGCCTTCCTCCTGCGAGCGTACCGGTCAACGCTCGAACGGTGGGACGAGACCGCCACTGTGGAGCCCGACGAGATGTTCGCCGTCCGGCGGGTCTCACCGGCGTTCAAAGACATCCCGGGCGGACAGATCCTCGGACCGACAAAGGACTACACCCAGCGGCTCCTCGACTTCGACCTCGCGAACGAGGAGCGTTTCGAGGACCCGACAGCGGACTGGGAACCGGACAACACCGACACCGACCCCGAACCACTCGGCGACGTGGCAGCGCTGCTCCGCGAGGAGGGGCTCGTCGCCGCCCCCGAGCCGCCCGACGGGCCGCCGACCGACACGACCCGCGAACCAGTGGGCGATGACCCGGACCGGGCGGCCGTCCTGCAGGAACTCGCCCGCGGGGAAACCGGGGCCGTGACCGCGCTTGGCTACTCCGCACTCCGCGGATACGGCGATGTCCACCCGACGCTCGCCGAGGTGAGAGTCGGCCGCCTTCCGGTCCGGGTCGAACACCCGTACACCGGCGACGAGGCACGGGTGACCGACGCTGAGGTGACGTCGGCGGAGGCGGTCGTCCCAGTGCAGGAAAAGCGTGAGACAGCACAGTTTGCCCTCGGCTACGGGCTGACCTTCGGACGGAACGAGCGCAAGGCGATTGCTATGACGGTCCTTGACGCCGGGATTGCGCTGGACACCGACGCCGAGCCGGCCGAGGACCCGGAGTTCGTCCTCGACACCATCGACCCGATGGACTCATTTGGATTTATCGAACATCTCAAACTCCCGCACTACGTGACCTTTCAGTCGATCCTCGACCGGATCCGAACGCTCCGAGCCGGAGACGAGCCGCCACCCGCTGGGGCAGCATCCGGGTCCGGGTCGGGTCCCGACTCCGAGGTGACGACCGATGACTGAGCGACCGTCCGGAGCGAACAATGAAGCGGGAACAGACATGACCGGCGCAGCAACCGTCGGAGAGGTGCTCGACGGCCTGTCAGACGACGGGCTCGAGGGCTACACCTACGCCTACCTCGACGAACACACCAAACGCGAGGTCAGGCGGGCCGTGCTCAAGGCCGTCGCGATCCCGGGACATCAGGTGCCGTTTGCGTCCCGGCCGATGCCGCTGGCGCGGGGCTGGGGCACAGGTGGTATCCAGACGTCGCTGTCGCTTCTGGGGCCGGCGGAGACGTTCAAAGTGATCGACCAGGGAGCCGACGACAGCGTCAATGCCGCCAATATCCGCCGTCTGGCTGCCCGGACTGCGGACGTCGAGACGACGACCGACACGACGGCGGCGGACGTGATCCAGACCCGTCACCGGATCCCGGAGGAGGTCCTCGGCGCGGACCAGGTCCTCGTGTTACAGGTGCCAATCACCGACCCATTGCGGACGGTTGACCCGAGCGACGCAGCCAACCGCCGCCGCCACGCCCACGCCAATTACGGGAAGATCTGGGTTCGGCTCTACGAGAGCATCGTTGAACACGGGGAGGTCCAGATCGCCGCGCGGTACCCGGTGATGGTCGCCGGCCGGTACCTGATGGACCCATCGCCGATCCCCCGGTGGGACGTCCCCAAACTCGACAACGCCGAGAACCTGTTTTTGTTTGCTGCCGGCCGGGAGGCACGTATCTACGCGGTGCCCCCACACACAGATGTACAGCCGCTTGCCTTCGAGGACCGCCCGTTTCGAGTCGAGCGGTTCGACGGTGCCTGTCGAGCCTGCGGCGCGACCGACACCTATCTCACCGAGATCGAAACCGATGATGGCGAGCGACTGTTGGTCTGTAACGACACAAGTTTCTGCGAGAAACGCCAGGCGGAGCCGACGCTGTCGAAGGACCACCACCTCGACCGTTCGGGGGTGGACTGGGGACCAGGGACCGAGACGAGCGTCGAGATGACGACGAACACGGGACCTGCCACAGACGACCCCGACCCCGACACCGGGGGTGACCGGGCGTGAGCGTGCTTGCCGGCTCGGGGCTGGCCACGCTGTACGGCGACCCCTGCGAGGACTGTATCGACCGGACCGGGGACGAGCACGGCCGCAACCGGTGTCCGACCTGCGGAACCATCGTCGCCTGCGCGGAGGTTGACCTCTCGGTCGAGTCGGGTGAGGTCCTCGGGATTGTCGGGGAGTCCGGGAGCGGGAAATCGAGTGTTGCCGGCCTGCTCGCACTGGAACGCACCGACGGACGGACCCGTGGGACGGTCGAGTACTCCGGCAGCGAGGGTAACCTGCTCACGGCGGACCACGAGACCCGCCACCGGCTCCGGACGAACGCGGTCGGATTCGTCCACCAGCATATCCGGGATGGGCTGGACCCCGGTGTGACCGGCGGCGGCAACGTCGCCGAGAAGTTGCTCGCGGCGGGCGAACTCGAGTACGAAGCCGGTCGCGAGCGGGCACAGCACCTCTTCGAGAGGACCGAGATCCCGGTCGACCGGATGGACGACCCGGCCCGGACCTACTCCGGTGGCATGCAGCGCCGCGTCCAGATCGCCCGTGCGCTGGCGACAGACCCGTCGGTGGTCGTCCTCGACGAGCCAACCACGGGCCTGGATGCGA
>JAQCNN010000201.1 GCA_028275005.1 Salinirussus sp. | reverse complement strand
GACACAGTCGACCGCCGCAGTCTCTAGCCGGTCCAGACCCTCGTCGGCACTCGAGGCCGTCAACACCTCCAGCCGCTCACACTCGTTCTCGAGGACTCTGGTGGTGAGCGTCGCAAAGTCCGGGTCGTCGTCCACGTGTAACACGTGGATCCGGTCGAGGTCGTCGCTCATTCGCTGTCGTGCCACGCTATGTCAACCTCGCATATAATAGCCTGCGTCCAGTTACAAAGGATGAAAATCGGGGGCTGCGTCCACCCGGACGGGCCGCTGTGCGTCCACCCGGACGGGCCGCTGTGCGTCCACCCGGACGGGCCGCTCACTCCCCGACCGTCCGGAGGGCCCGTTGCTCGTCCGCCCGGTCCGGGGCGCCCCCGGTCGGGTCGGGGCCCGACTCGACAGCCGCCTCGACCGTCTCCCGGATGGCTGTCGCTGCCTCGACGGGCTCCCACCCGAGCGACGCCAGCCGCCCGGTGTCGAGGACGTGTGGGTACCGGCGGTAGAACGGGACTGCGTCGGGGTCGACACCCGCGGCGTCCAGCTCCCCCGGACTCACGGGTACGACGTCGACCGCCACCCCGGCGGCGTCGGCGACCACGCCGACGAACTCCTCGAGTGGGTACAGCCGGCGGTCGCCGACGTTGTACGCTGTGCCCGGTTGCCCCGCCTCGGCGACTGTCCGCAGCGCACGGGCCACGTTCTCGGCGGCGACCAGATGCCACAGCGAGTCCCCGTCGCCGGGCACCAGCACGCGGTCCTGCTCGCAGACCCGGTCGACCCAGTAGTCGAACCGGCCGGTGTAGTCGTGGGCGCCGTAGACGACCGTCGGCCGGACGCTCATCGCGTTCACACCGCGTTCGGCGGCCGCGAACACCGCACGGTCACCCGCTGCCTTTCGCGGGCCGTAGGTCCCGGGGCTCCCGTCGGTCGCCTGTGTCTCGGTGCAGGGCTCGAGGGCGGTCCTCCCCTCGCGCTTTGGGACCTCCTCGGCGCCGTAGGCACCGCCGGAGGAGACGTAGACGTAGGCGTCCACGTCGGCGAAGGCTGCCGTGGCAGCGCGAACCGCCTGTGGCTTGTACGCGACACAGTCGACCACGACGTCGGGGTCGAGTGCTGCGGCCATTTCCAGGTCATCGCTCACGGTGCGGTCACCCCGGAGGTGGTCGACGCGGTCGTGTGCCGTGAACGGGTTGTCGTGGCTCCCCCGGTTGAAGACGGTCACCTCGTAGCCGCCCGCGAGCAGTTCCTCGACCGTTGCCCGCCCGATGAAGCGCGTCCCGCCGACGACGAGTGCGTGGCTCATAGGGAAACGCCGTGGCCCAAAGATAAAAAGCGCCGAGGCGGAGACGTGTGCGCCGCCGGTCAGTCGTCGGCCTGTGTGCGGACGGAACCGGTGTCGGGCTGGAGCGTCGCGGACGACGGCGGCTCGTTGCGCACGTCGTCACGCTCGCGCTCGGAGATAACCTCGGCGTAGGCGTCGGGCATCACCTTCGTGAAGTTCTCCACCTCGGTCTCCCAGTCCGCAAGCAGGTCGGTGGCGCGGTCGGAGCCGGTGTACTCGGCGTGGTTCTCGACCAGCCGGGTGAGCATCTCGCGGTCCTTGCCCTCGAGGTCGCCGGACAGCGTCACCATCCCGGTGTTGGCCTGGCCATCGAAGCTGTCGTCAGGGTCGTAGACGTAGGCAACGCCACCGGACATCCCGGCCGCGAAGTTCTTTCCTGTCTCGCCCAACACGACGATGGCACCGCCGGTCATGTACTCACAGCCGTGGTCGCCGACCCCTTCGACGACACCCTTGACACCGGAGTTGCGCACCGCAAAGCGCTCGCCGGCGACCCCGTTGATGTAACACTCCCCCTGGGTCGCGCCGTAGAGGGCAACGTTGCCGATGAGGATGTTCTCGCCGGCCTCGTAGCCGGCGGTCTCGGGCGTCCGGACGACGACCTTTCCGCCGGAGAGGCCCTTGCCGACGTAGTCGTTTGCCGTCCCGACCAGGTCCATCGTCAC
>JAQCNN010000197.1 GCA_028275005.1 Salinirussus sp. | reverse complement strand
CATCGAGGCGGGTCACGATGTCGTCGCCTACGACGTCGACTACGAGGCTGTCGGCGCGGCCGCCAACGACGGCGCCGAGCCCGCCGAGTCGGTCCCCGACCTCGCCGACCAACTCGGGCCCGACAGGCGGGTCTGGCTGATGGTCCCCGCCGGCGACCCCGTCGATGCCGCACTGGAGGAACTGGAGGGACAGCTCGACGGGGCGGACATCGTCGTCGACGCCGGCAACTCCCACTTCGAGGACTCGGTCCGCCGGGCCGAGGCGACCGAGGCTGCCTACCTCGACTGTGGCACCTCCGGCGGCCCCGCGGGCGCGGAACTGGGCTTCTCGCTGATGGTTGGCGGCCCCGCGCCCGCCTACGAGGCCATGGAGCCGGTCTTCGACGCCGTCGCCACCGGCCCCGACGGCCACGCCCGGATGGGTCCCGCCGGCGCGGGTCACTACGTGAAGATGGTCCACAACGGCGTCGAGTACGCGCTGATGCAGGCCTACGGCGAGGGGTTCGAGCTCCTCCACGAGGGCCGGTACGACCTGGACCTCGAAGCCGTGGCCCACACCTGGAACAACGGCGCGGTGATCCGGTCGTGGCTGCTGGACCTCTGCGAGGAGGCCTTCCGCGAGGAGGGGGGAGACCTCGGGGATGTTGCCGACCACGTCGCCGGCGGCTCGACCGGCACTTGGACTGTCCAGGAGGCCCTGGAGCAGTCGGTCCCGCTGCCGCTGATCTACGCGGCGCTGGCCGAGCGCTTTGGCTCGCGGACGACCGCCGACGGGGAGGGGCGGTTCTCGCGACGGCTGGCAAACCGGCTTCGCTACGGCTTTGGCCGCCACGAGGTCAGACGACGGTAAACAGCTACACCGAGCCGACACGACGCCGAGTGGGCACCGCCAGCCGTGTGCGCCGTCTGGCTCTTTGGAAAACACTAACACACCCTCGGGTGAATCAGGTGGTATGACCGACAACGTCACGACCGAGCGGGCGGACGGATGGGTCACACTCACACTGAACCGCCCGTCGAAGGCAAACGCGCTGACAGGCGAGATGTTCGGTGCCATCGGCGACGCGTTCGAGGAGTTCACGGCCGCCGACACCGACGGCGTGACGGTCCGCGGTGCGGGCGGGGACTTCTCTGCCGGCGTCGACATGTCCGGCGTCCCCGAGTGGGCGGCGATGAACCCACTCGAGGTGCGAAACGAGCTCGAACCGATCCACGACTCGCTCCGGGCGGTCGAGGCCCTCGATGCACCCGTGGTCGCGGCGCTCGAGGGCCACGTCCTCGGCGGTGGGCTCGAGTTGGCACTCGCCTGTGACATCAGGGTCGCAAGCGAGACCGCCGAGTTCGGCCTCCCCGAGTCCGAGATGGGCCTGGCGATGGATCTTGGCGGGCCACAGAAGCTCCCGTCGTTCGTCGGCGAGGGGCTGACGAAGTACCTGGTCATGACCAGTGAGCGGATCGACGCCCAGCGCGCTCACGACGCCGGGCTCGTCGAGGAGGTTCACACGGCGGCCGCCTTCGAGTCGGCCGTCGCGGACCTCCAGGCGACGCTGGCCGCGAAACCCACCTACATCCACGGGCTGGCCAAACGGCAGGTGCACTCGGTCCGACCCGACAACCTCGACGACGCGATGCAACAGGCCATCCACCACGCGATCGCCGCCTACAACGAACCGGAAACACAGGAGCGCGTCGAGTCGTTCTTCAGCGAGTAGCCAGGCGCCGCCTGGCGGGGGCCCGAAGGTCGACCCAGCCCCCTCCCGCCCGTGGGGTACCGACTGGCCGCCTCTCTGTTCCGGGCCCGTCCGAAGCCCGCCTGTCAGCACAGCCGGAACGGTTTTATTACAGCCTCGCTACCGACTCCACATGGCGCGCTGGGAATGTGCAATCGAGGGCGACGACGAGGTCTTCGACCGTGTCGAGGACCTCATCGTCCACCAGGCTACCAGCCACGACCGCATCGAGTGCAAGGTCTGTGGCGCGGTTGTCCCCGACGGCTACTTTGCGATCCGCCACGCCTTCGACGAGCACTCCCGTGCCGAGTACGTCCGTGCCTACGACGCCGGTGCCGCCGATGTCCGGCGCCGTGAGAGCGTCAAGGAGACTATCGAGGCCGAGGCCGACATCCGGGAGGTCGTCGACCGGATCGAAAGCTGACCGCTCACGGGGTCACACCCACGCTGCACACGGCGGCCTCGCCGCCGCTCGAAAAATCGCGTTTCCCGGAATCCACACACCACAACTCAGCCGTGTTCGTGCCGCCAAAGTGCCGCCATACCCCGTCAGCGTTCCTCGCTGTCCAGCACGCGGATCTGGTCGCCGCGGACGGTCACGGGGATCGGCACGGTCGCCTCGTAGAGTTCGACGGTCACCTGGTCTTTGCCCTCGTCGATCCGCTGGACCTGGGCCTTCTCACCTTTGAACGGGCCGGCGATGAGTTCGACGATATCGCTCTCGGCGATCCCCTCGACGTCGGGGGTCGGCGAGAGGAAGTGTTCGACCTCGGACATCGAGGTCTCGCCGGGGACGACACCGTTTGCGTGGGGGATCTCGTCGAGGATCCGGTCGAAGACCGCGGGGTCCTTCGCCTCGACCATCACGTACGATGTCACGGAGTCCGGCGCCAGGGCGGCGTGGACCGACTCCTCCTCGCGGTTCATGATCATGTCGGCGACGGTCCGCTCCTGGCTCGCGGTGGTCTTGACGGCGTAGATCCCCATCAGGGACCACCCGGGATGAGGAACATGAAGACGTAGATCAGGAAGCCGACGAGCCCCACCAGGAGGATCCCCGCACCGGCTATCTTGGCGACCTGGGAGAACTCGTGCCAGGAGGGCGTACTCGCCAGTTTGAGCACCCGGAGGTAGGAACTCAGGTCCTTTGGCGTGTTCATATTCGACTCTAATCTGTGCTCGCTCTTTTATCTATTGATGCCGGTTACCCCGAACAGAGCCGTAGCCTCGGCTGTCCCTGCCACTACGCGGGACGCTCGCAACTCGACAGAAGGCCGGCAACGTGTCGGTCCGCCCCCTCTCACCTCCTCCCGTCGACGGTCACCTGTCGGGGTCTCCGCCGAGTGGAGCCGGGACGCCTGCGTTACTCCACGTAGTCGATGTCCTCGCCGAGGTCCTCCGCGGCGCGTTCCTCCTCGGCCGCCGACTGTCCGTAGATCTGGGGGC
>JAQCNN010000187.1 GCA_028275005.1 Salinirussus sp. | reverse complement strand
GTAATCGCCGGTCTGTGGCCGGACGAGCCCGTCCTCCCGGTCGATAATCCCGCGGAGTTCGGCGGTGTCGAGGATCTCACGGGTGAGATGTGGGTCGGTCGTGACGGTCTCGACCCGGTCGACCGCCGCTGCCAGGTCGAGTTCGGCGTGTTCGAGGTGGGCGAGTAGCTCCACCCCGAGTTCGACCGTCTCGTGGTCGGAACGCTGCACGGCGGCCGTTGGCCCGCCCACCACAAAGCGTTTGTCCGGGCCGGCCGCCCGGACATGTATGAACCGGGCGGCCCGCCGGCAGGCGCTGGGTGTCGCGGGGCTCGTGGCCGTTGCCCTGGTTGCGGCCATGACACTCCCGCCGCAGGTCCTGGTCGACCGGCTGACCGGGCTGACCGCCGACCCCGTCGCCTTCGTCGCCGTGCTCGGTGCGGTCTACCTGGCCCGGCCGTTCCTGCTGTGGCCGGTGACGCCGCTGGCGGTCATCGTCGGCTACCTCTACGGCCCCGTGGTCGGGCTCCCGGTCGCGCTCATCGGTACGGGACTCTCGAGTCTCCCGCCTTATTTGATCGCCCGCCGCGTGAACACCGAGACAGGGTTGCTTGCACCCTTCGGAACGGCCGGGGACCGACTGGTCGGGGCTGTCGGGGCGGTTCGCGGCGTGCTCGCGGCTCGTCTGCTCCCGCTTCCCGGTGACGCGGTCTCCTACGGTGCCGGCCTGTCGGGGCTGCCGACGGGGAGCTTTCTGGTCGGGACCGTCGTCGGCGAGGTGCCCTGGGCGACCGTCGCCGTCCTGACCGGTGACTCGATGCGTCGGCTCTCACTCTCCGCCCTCGGCCCCTCACTTGAGCTCGTGGCCGCCGCCGCCGGCCTTGCGGTGCTCGTCCTCGCGGGGCCGGTGTACAGCCACCTCGCCGGGCCGAGTGGCCGCTCCTCACGCGGTCAGTAGAAGGTGTCCGAACAGTCGAAGACGACGCCGTGACTCGGGCAGACGTACTTGCAGTGCCGGCGGTACATCGGCCGCTCACAGGCCGGACACGGCCGCCCGCCCTCGCCGTTCCCTGTCTCGCCCGTCTCGACCATACACGCGTCAGGACGTGGCCGGGCTTGTGCCTTCCGCCCGGTCGAGTTCCCACAGCGCCACGGCCATCCCGACCGCGATGCCCGCCGCGTGGCCGTAGGGCGCCGTCCCGGCCAGCGGTGTAAAGCCCGGCAGGAAGTCGTTCGCGAGGTGGTAGCCGATGATGAACGCCCCCGAGATGGCAAAGACCCAGTCGACCTCTGTCGCCGGCTCGAGGGAGCCGCCTCCGAGGAAGGTCCGCACCGTCAGATGGGCGACCGCTCCGAGCGCGACGCCGCTGGCGCCGAGTGTCCCCAACCCGGGTGCGCCGGCCGCGTAGCTCGCGACCTGGGCCGCCGTGGAGGCGTAGGCCGCCCCGAGACAGAACAGGAAGTACCGTGGCCCCGCGAGAGCGGTCTCGACGAGTGCGCCGTAGACGACGAGGACGGCAAGCGTCGACACCAGGTGGCCGAGACTCCGGTGCGAGAAGGGGGCCAGTACCCACCCCGGCGAGAGTGACGTGTCGGCGACGAAGATGTAGGCCCACCCGCTGAGCCCGTAGGCGACGCTGACGAGCGACTGCAGCGCGAAAACCGCGACGACGAGCGCAACGGCCCCGAGTGTCACACGCTTGCCGGCGAGCCAGACGAGCCCGTCGGTGACAGTCGGGCCGGGCTCAGCACTCCGACCAGCCACAGGACTCGCAGGTCTTGCAGCCCTCCGCGTAGTACAGCGAGAGCGAGCCACACTCCGGACACTCCGGGCTCTCGCCTGCGTCGATCAGCGCCTGGTCGTCGCTCATCTCACCAGCCGGGACCTCGCCACCTGGGGCAACGGAGGCCTCGGCGGTCACGCCACCGTCTGGTTCGGGGCCGGAAACGGGCTCCGGCTGTGTCGTGCCGGCGCCAGGCTCGGTGTCACCCGACCCGGTCTCCCCGGCGGTCTCCTCTAAGGTCTGTTGCTGGGGGTAGGCCCGCTCGACATCGCCCTCGAGATACCGGCGCATCGCCGTGCCGATCGCGTCGGGGATCGACTGGATCTGTTCGCCCTTGTCCCAGGCGACCTTCGGCGAGCGGATGCCCTGGAGTTCCTCGGCGATCTCCCAGGGGTCGACACCCGCTCGAAGCGCCGTCGAGATGGTCTTTGCGAGCGCCTCGGTAAAGGAGGCGGTAAAGCCACCGGAGTTGCCGATGTTCGCAAAGAGCTCGAAGGGGCGGTCGGCCTTCGGGTCCTCGTTGATGTTGACGTACAGCTTCCCGTACCCCGTGTCGATGCGCTGGGTGACACCGTGGAGGACGTCCGGCCGGTCCTGCTTCTGTGCGAACTCCTCGGCGCGGTCGGCCGCGCTCAACAGCTCCTCGACCTGGTCGTCGATGACCGACTGGACCTCCTCGCTCCCGACGAAGGCCTCGATCCCGCCGAAGACCTCCTCGATCTGCTCGACCAGTGCCTCCGCGGCCTCGCTCTCGTCGGCGAACTCGGTGTTCTGTGCCCGGGTGGTCAACACCTGCTTCGAGCGGGTGCCGTCACGGTAGTAGGTCACGCCCTTGCCACCGTGGTCGTAGATGTACTGGAAGACGTCGGCGGCATCCTCGATGGTGGAGTCATTTGGCGCGTTCACCGTCTTCGAGATCGCCGAGTCGACGCCCTCCTGACAGGCCACCTGGACACCGGCGTGGTCCTTTGCCGAGAGGTCGTCCGTCGTGACGAACAGCTCGCCGATGGCGTCGGGCACCGTCGAGAGCCCTTCGACACCGTCGAAGGCGTTGTCCGCCATCTGCTCCTGGGCCTCCTGTTTGACGGTAGCAACGTCGATATCGTTCTCCTCGAGCACCCGCAGGAAGTAGTCGTCGAACTCCACGAGCATCTCGTCGCCCTGGACGTCGCCGGAGACGTTCTTGTAGTAGGCAACACTGTAGACCGGCTCACAGCCGCCCGTGGTGTTGCCGATCATCGAGGTGGTGCCGGTCGGCGCGATGGTGGTGGTGTTGTGGTTGCGGATCGGGTAGCCGTCGGCCCACGCCTCGGCGTCCTCGCCGGTGTGGTGCTCGAACCACTCGGCGTACTCGGTGGGGTTTGCAAACTTCGAGTCCTCCCACTCGGCAAAGGTTCCGCGCTCGGTCGCGAGTTCGTGACTCGCCTGCTTGGAACTGTGGTTGATGTGACGCATGAGCTGGCGAGCAACCTCGTTGGAGGCGTCGCTGCCGTATCTCATCCCCAACTGGATGTCCAACTGGGCGAGCCCCATGATCCCCATCCCGATCTTGCGCATCTCCCGCACCCGCTGTTCGATCTCCGGAACCGGGAAGTCGGACATCGTCACCACGTTCTCGAGGAAGCGCGTGCCGAGGTCGATACGCCTGTCGAACTCCGCCCAGTCGATAGCCTCCTGGAGGAAGGCGTCGATTGCCTCGGCCTCCGTGTCGTATGCGTCGGCGTGGCGCTCGGCCCAGACCCGCCAGTCGGGGGCGTCCTCCGCGGCGAGCGTCGAGAGGTTGATGTGGCCGAGATTACATGCTTCGTACTCCTCCAATGGCTGCTCGCCGCAGTTGTGGACCACGAGCCCGTTCGCGACGAACGAGTTGGTGTCGGGCTCAGTGAGGTCGTAGACCGCTTCGTGACCGTCGCGTTCGACCGACTTGACGGTAGCCTCGAAGCACTCGCTGTAGGGCCCACGGTCGTAGTCCGAGAGGTGCCCGGCTAGTGCCTCGTCCTTGGAATCGAGCAGGAAGCCGACTTCTTCCCGGAAGCGGACGAGATTGTCCTTGGCAACGGCCAGTTCGTGGAAGCCCTCAGTGTCGTACTCCTTCGTGCCGCCCTGGCCGTCCGGCAGTTCGGTCATCCCAGCCTCTTTCCGGCCTTCGTAGACCTTGCTCGCGATGCCGAAGTTGAGCAGCAGGCGCTGAACCTGCTTCAGGAAGTCAGCGTCGACGCTCGCCAACCGAACCGAGACACCTTTTTCGACGTTGCCCTGGACGCTCCCGTCGGCGCTGAACAACGCACGGAGGAACCCGCGGGCCATCTCCTCGCTACCGCGCATGACGGCATCGGGCACCTGCAGTTTCTCTTCGACGAGTCCGGCCTCCTCGGCGTACTCGTACAGCCGCGCCGAGCGGATCCGCTGTTCGACTGCCTGGGTGCCCCGATAGTCGTCGCTTCTAGCGACCTCGTTCACGCCGAGTTCATAATCGGCGTTGCCGACCGGTTCGCGGACGACCTGATTTACGTCAGCCGCGAACCGGTCGGAGACTGTCGCGTCCTCGTCGTAGAAGTTCAGAACGGCGCGTTCCTCTCCGTCTTTGAGGTGGCCGTCGCCGACCATCCAGCCGAGGACGCGTCCCTCTTCAGCACTGCCGTGCTGGCCGAACTCGCCTTTGCGGTTCTGGATGTGGACCGTGTCGCCAGCGTCGAGTTCGCCGGCCTCGACCCACCCGTCGTCGGTCATGACGCGGTGGTCGGCTGTGAGTCGGAGTTCGTATCCTTCCTCGGTTTCCAGCTTGTAGACGGCCTTTTCGCCGGTCTTGTAGACGCTGCTGGCCTCTTTGACTGTCTCTTCACTTAGGCGGCCGTCAACCACGACATCCTGCGCGACACCCTGCTCGTAGAGCTCTTCGGCAGGAACGAGCCCGCTCTCGGTGCTGATGAGCGTGTCACCGGTCACGCAGGGGTTCGTCGCCAAAATGCGGTGGTCGGGGTGTTCCTCGACGTCGAAGGAGTGCTGTTTGTTAATCCGCTCGAGGAAGACAACGCCGGGCTCGCCGTTCTCGTGGGCGCCCTCGACGATACGCTCCCAGATGAGCTCGGCCGGCACCGACAGCTCCTCGCCGACCTCGACGTGCTCGCCGAGGTCGAACATCTCGTACAGCTCCTCGGTCTGTCGGGTGGCGACGTGGGGCTCGCCGGTCCGGGGGTTGGTGAAGGTGAACTCCTCGCCCGCTCTGACGGCGTCCATGAACTCGTCGGTGATACCGACGGAGATGTTGAAGTTCGAGAGGTGGCCCTCGACGGCGTTACGGAGATGCTCGGGGACCCGGCCCTCGTCGTCGATCAGCTCGCGGGCCTCCTCCAGCGCGTCGGCAAAGGAGTTGTGCGTGAAGTCGTCGGGGTCGTTCAGCCGCAGCGTGTGTGCCAGCGAGACGTCCTTGTTCTTTGCGTGGATGAACTGGATGGCATCCGGGTGTGAGACCCGCATCACACCCATCTGGGCGCCCCGCCGGGCGCCGCCCTGGGCGATGGTCTCACACATCTGGTCGTAGGTGCGCATGAACGTGATGGGGCCGGAGGCGATACCTCCGGTCGAACCGACGGGGTCGCCGTAGGGCCGGAGCTGCCAGAAGGCGTACCCCATGCCACCGCCGCTCTGGAAGACCTGTGCGGCCTCCTTTGCGGTCTGGTGGATGTCGTCGATGTCGTCGGCCGGGGAGTCGACGAAACACGCCGAGAGCTGCTGGAGTTCGTCGCCCGCGTTCATCAGCGTCGGCGAGTTCGGCATGAACGAGAGCCGCTCCATCGCCTCCTGGAACTCCGCGGCGACGGACTCGACGTGCTCGCGGACCCCCTCGGGGAGCTCGGGAACAATCGTCTCGTAGGCGAACTTGTTGACGTTGTGCGCCGTCAGGCGGGTCTCGGTGTCGTCGTCGGCCGAGACACCCTTGCCGAAGACCTCCTCGGCGAGTTCGTCCCGACGGGGGTGGTCGGGCTTGAGCTGGTCGGGGGTGACCGTCACCTCCTGGTCACGGTTATCGGCCTCGAAGACGGCCTCCGCCAGTGCGATGTTCCTGCCGACCCGCTCGAAGAGCTCCTCCTGGTCCTCGACCAGGTCGCCGTTTGCGTCCTTACGGAGGTACCGTGCCGGGAGGATGTTGTGGTAGGCGTTGTCCGTCAGGCGTTCATCGAGGCTCTCCCCCTCGATGCGTTTGATCGGCAGTGTCAGCTCGTCGGCGTCGGGTGCACTCATTCCTGTTCACCTCGTACGATGCGGCGGCGTGCGTGTGGTCCGTCGTATCTCATTTGTGGCGAATACTGGGTTGTTCTCCGGGTGGGATAAGACTTCCCTCCGGCGATTCTGCCCTGTCCAATTTGTTGTCACTATGCTGTTTGGTGTCCGCGGATTGCAGCTCAAACCAGGGCTAGCGTTACGGAATAGATGAAACAGCCGGCCGGTATTAACCCTGACCCGACCGGAGTGAAACTGAAACTGGATAGGGCCGAGTCGGGGATGGCGTGGGACTCGCAGTGGAACCGATGGGGGGTTTCGATTGGAAACCTGGACGGGTGGGCAGTCACCCGACTTATACGCCGACGGCGACCCAGTCTGTCCCGGTGTGGTCACTCGTACTGCGGACGGTGTGCCGTGGGCGCTCGCTCGCTCACAAAGCCGGTAGGCTCCGACCGCGGGTGTTTTGCCCGGTCGCTCGCAAGCGCGACCATGGACTACGGGCTGACGGACCAGGCGGTGGCACTCCGGCAGGAGGTCAGGAGCTTTGTCGAGGACGAACTGGCGCCTGTCGCGGCCGAGATCGACCGCGAGGACCGGTATCCCGCGGCCGTGCTGGCGGCCCTTGGCGACCACGGGTACACCGGCCTCACTATCGACACCGACTACGGCGGCGGTGGTGGCTCGTTGCTCGAACTCACGGTGCTGGTCGAGGAGCTCTCGCGGGCCAACATGGCGGTCGCCAGCGCAGTCGGGCTCAACCTCGGTGTCGCCGAGGCCATCGAACGGTTCGGGACCGACGAACAGCGCGAGACCTACCTGCCCGGGATGGCCCGCTTCGAGACGGTGGGTGCACTGGGCCTGAGCGAGGCCGGCGCCGGCAGCGACAAGTCCGGCATGGAGACGACCGCCCGGCGCGACGGGGACGAGTGGGTGCTCGACGGGCGCAAACGGTGGGTGACGAACTTCGCCAACGCCGATGTCGTGTTGACGTACGGGAGAACGGGCGGGGAGTGGCCACGGGGTGTGACTGCCTTCCTGCTCCCGGCCGAGGAGCTCGACGTCGAGACGGCGTGGGAGACCATGGGTGCACATGGGGTCGAGACCGCGGCCGTGTCGATCGACGGGGTCCGCGTCCCCGAGACGGCGGTCGTCGGCGATGTCGGCGAGGGGATGGTCCAGCGCGGCGAGTTGCGGACGGGGGTTAATGTCCCCGCACGGGCTGTCGGGCTCGCACAGGCCGCCTTCGAGGACGCACGCGAGTTTGCCGGCGAGCGCGAGCAGTTCGGCGGCCCACTGACCGACAAGCAGGGGCTGCGCTGGCAGCTGGCGGAGATGGCCGAGCGCACGGACACCTCGCGCCTGCTGGTCCGGCGGGCCGCGAGCCTGGCCGACGCGGGCGAGGAGACGGCCCGGGCGACCAGTATGGCGAAGATACACGCCACGGAGGCCGCTGTGGCAAACGCCAACGACGCCATGCAGGTCCACGGCGGCGCCGGATACGTGGCCGACACCGACGTCGGCCGGTACCTCCGGGACGCCCGGCTGTTGACAGTCGCCGGCGGGCCGAACGAGGTCCACCGCGACTCGCTGGCGGACGCGCTCCTATAACCCGTCGAGGAAGTTACGGATCACGTCGTGACCGACCGCCGTCAGCACCGACTCCGGGTGGAACTGGACGGCCTCGATAGGGTGTTCGCGGTGACGCACGCCCATCACCAGTTCCTCGCCGTCGGCCTCGGTCGTCGCGGTCACCTCGAAGGCGTCGGGAACCTCGACGGCAACCAGGGAGTGGTAGCGCCCACCCTGAAAGCCCTGGTCGAGCCCGGCGTAGACGCCCGCGCCGTCGTGGTCGATCGGGACGGCCTTGCCGTGGACGGGTTCGGGCGCGCGCCCGACCTCGCCCCCGTAGGCGTGGACGGCCGCCTCCAGCCCCAGACAGACCCCCAACGTCGGCACCTCGGGGCTGACCTCCCGCAGGAGGGCGTTCGTCACCCCAACGTCACGCTCGTTTTTGGGGTGGCCCGGGCCCGGCGAAACGACGATTGCGTCCGGGTCGACCTCTCGGACGCCGGCGAGGTCGGTCGTGTTCCGCCGGACGGTCGTCTCGGCGTGTTCGCTGACGTACTCGACGAGATTGTAGGTAAAGGAGTCGAAGTTGTCGATAAAGAGGACGTGCGCGCTGTCGCCGGCCCCGCTCGTGCTGTCCTCGCCGGCGCCTGCTGTGCTCATCCGTCCACCTCCGGCCCGGCGGCAGTCCCGGTGTCGTTCTCGCGTTCGATCCGTTCGAGCGCGGCCAGCACACCGTCCATCTTCTGTTCGGTCTCGTCGTACTCCGCGGCGGGGTCGCTGTCGGCGACGATACCCGCGCCGGCCTGGACGGTGACCCGCTGGCGCTCGCTCCCGCTCTCGCCGGCCG
>JAQCNN010000179.1 GCA_028275005.1 Salinirussus sp. | reverse complement strand
CGTAGTTCGCGGGCTTGTACGGCTGGGTCAGCCCGTCATTGCGGGCGACCACACCGAAGGTGTAGCCGCCGTTCATCGCGGAGTGGTTGGGGTCCTGGGCGTTCTGACGGGCGTGTGAGAGGGCCTCCCCCGAGGAGCGCTGGTCGTCGTTCAGCGACACGCCGTACTGGCTCTGGAAGTCCTCCATCAGTGCCCCCCAGTTCGACCACCCCGTCTGGACGGCGTAGATGAACAGCTTGTCGGGGAAGCTCTCGGCGCTCACGGTGGTCTGGTAGTCGCCGAAGCCGACCTCGTAGGTGTCGGCGCCGTCGGAGCTGTCCCCCGTCGAGCCTCCGTCTGACCCGCCGGAGTCGGACCCGCCGGAGTCGCCGCCGGACTCGGTGCCGGAGCTGTCGTCCTCCGGCGTCCCACTACCCGCTGAACAGCCGGCCAGTGCTGTGACACCTGCTACACCCGTCCCGATCAGGAACTGCCGTCGTGATGGCATCGTGTGTGTCCCCGGCGAGTATCATAAAATCGGTTTATATGAGCCGTCTGTTGGGCAATATACTGGGGGGAGCCGTGGTGTTCGGTTGTTACCGGTCTGTACCGGTCTACGTGTTTGGTACCCCCCGGTACGGCTCACGGGCGGTTTGAACCGCTCCTGATAACTATATATCCGGCAGCCGGGCGTAGGTCAGCCCGACGAGTACGACGCCGACGGCCACGACCCCCGCCAGACCGAGCCAGGAGCGCCCGTATGAGCCGGCGTCGGCGAGCAGGCCGAACACGGGCGGGGCGACGAGGGCGCCGAGGTTGAGCGCCGTCTGCCCGCCGGCGGTCGCGGCACCCACCTCCTCGTCGTCGACGAGCGCCGACAGGGCGGTGTAGTACAGCCCCGTGAACCCGAACACCGAGAGGCCAACGCCGGCGACGAGCACGAGCGCCACGACGGGCGGGGGCGAGAGCGCGAGCGCGGCGAGCAGGACCACACCGACGCCGGCCTGGCCGGCGAGTAGAAGTGTCGCCGCCCGGGCGGGGGCCCAGGACAGCCGCCGACCCAGGTGGTCGGCCACACTGCCGACGCCGACCCGGCCGGCACTGCCGGCGACCTGTGCGAGCGCGAACCCCCCGCCCGCGACCGCGACGGTCGTTCCGACGGCCTCGGTGAGATACAGCGTCAGGTAGCCAACGGCGGTGAACAGTCCGGCCCCGAGACAGCACCCCGCGGCAACGAGCGCGACGTAGGCGCGGTTGTCACGCAGCGACCCCAGGTCCGGCAGGGTCGGCCCGCCCGCGGCGGGGCTGCCGGCGTAGCCGACCGCGAAGACGCCGGCAACGGCGAGTGCCAGGAGACCGAGACCGGCCAGCCCGGCCCGCCAGGTGGCAACGGCGGGGCCGGCGGTGGCGACGACCAGTGCCGCGAGCGCGCTCCCGCCGGTGACACCGACCTGCTTGAGCCCGATGGCGAGGCCCTGTCTGTCGACGGGGACACCGGCGACGATAGCGCGGTTCGTGGCCGGCATCGCCGCCGCGTACGCCCCCCCGAGGGTGAGTGCGGCCGCAAACAGGAGCGCTGTCGAGGGGACAGCGGTCACCGCGAGTGCGCCTCCGCCGAGCCCCGCGAGCCCGCCGACAAAGGCCGGGCGCTCGCCGTAGGTGTCGACCAGGGCACCACTCGGCACCAGCGCCAGCGTGTAGCCAAGCGTCAGTGTCGTGACGAGCACACCGACCAGGAACCGTGAGAGCCCAAAGGCCTCGCTGAGAAAGGGCGCGGCGACAAAGGGGGCGTAGTAACAGCTGCTCGCGACGGTCTGCCAGCCGGTCACCAGCCCGACGAGCCGGCGGGTCGAGCCCACGTGGCTCACTCCAGGGCGGCGACCGTCTCCCGTGCGAGCGTCTCGAAGTCGGCCTCGGCGGGAACGAGGTCGACGTCGATACCCGACGCCTCGGCGGTCTCGGCGGTCGGCCGGCCGATCGTGGCGACGACGGCCTGCTCAAGTCCGGCGACAGCTGCCGCCCGGACCCCCCGTTGCTCGGCGGCGGCCAGGAAGTGCTCGACAGTCAGTGAGGAGGTGAAGAGGGCGCCGGCCAGGGCGCCGGCGGCGGCCCGCTCGGCGGCACGGCCGGCCCCCTCGGGGCGGGTGAGCCGGTAGAGCACCGTCTCGTGGAGATACGCACCCGCCCCCTCGAGCCCCGCCAGCAACACCTGCGAGCCGTGGTCGCTGCGGGCCACCTCGACGCGGGCGCCGTCGACCTCGCCGACCAGCCGGTCGACCAGCCCCGTCGAGGAGTAGGTGTCGGGGAGGACGTCGACGGGGTAGCCGGCCGCCCCGAGCGCGTCGGCGGTGGCCTCACCGATGGCACAGACCGCGCCCGCGGGCGTCCAGCCGGCCTCGGCGGCGAGTTCGACCCCGGTCTTGCTCGTCAGGACAGTGTAGTCGGCGTCCGCCCGGGGGCTCGCGCCCGTCGGGTCGACCTCGAGCATCGGGTCCGGAAGGGGGTCGACCCCCAGTCGCTCCAGCAGCGCCGCGGCCTCGTCGATACGCTCGTCGGCCGGCCGGAAGACCGCGACAGTCGGGTCACCGGTCACGGGTCGGCCTCCGTCGTAGCCAGGAAGTCGACGACGCGCTCGCGGGTGGCGGCGACGTCCCCGATGACGGTGAGCGCGGGTGGCTCGATCCCCGCGGTGTCACGGGTTTCGACGATTGTCTCGAGCGTGCCGGTGGCGACCCGCTGGCCGTCCCAGGTGGCCCGCTCGACGAGCGCGACCGGCGTCGACGGGGCCATCCCGGCCTCGGCCAGCGCCGCCGTGTACTCGGGCAGGCGTGTGACACCCATCAGGACGACAATCGTCCCGCCGGTCGCGGCCAGCGCCTCCCAGTCGACCGCCGAGTCCTCCTTGTCGGGGTTCTCGTGGCCGGTGACGAACGTGACGGCGGAGGCGTGGTCGCGGTGGGTGACGGGGATCCCGGCGACCGCCGGGCCGGCGACGGCGGAGGTCACCGCCGGCACCACCTCGAAGTGGACACCCCGCTCGGCGAGATACGCCATCTCCTCGCCCCCGCGGCCGAACACCGTCGGGTCACCACCCTTCAGGCGGACGACCGTCTCGCCGGCCCGCGCGAGTTCGACCAGGCGCTCGTTGATGTACGCCTGCGAGGTTCCCTCGCCGTGGGCACGCTTGCCGACGTCCTCGCGTTTCCCGTCGGGGATCTCCTCGAGGATATCCGGGCCGGGGAGCTTGTCGTGGAGGATCGTGTCGGCCTCCCCGAGCAGGCGGCGGGCCTTCACCGTCAGCAGCTCCGGGTCGCCCGGACCCGAGCCGACCAGGTAAACCGTCCCCTCGGCGGCCGCGTCGGCTCCGGTGTCCGCTGGTTCCTCACTCATTCTCGTTTTGCCTCGTCGGCGCCCCCGCGGGCAGCCTCTTGTACGAGCCGTTTCGCCCCGTCCGCCGCCAGGTCGGCGGCGAACTCGACGGCCGCCGCCGCGTGGCGTTCGGCCGGTAGTTCCCGCTCGCCGGTGACCGCCTCCGTCCCGTCCTGCGAGAGGACGCGGGCGGCCACAGTCACGACCTCCCCCTGGAGCCGGGCGTGGACGCCGAGCGGCGCCACACACCCCCCACCGAGCTCCGAGAGCACCGTGCGCTCGACGGTCGTCTCGACCCGGGTGGGCGGGTGGTCGACGGCGCTGTGGACCGTCTCCGCCACCTCGTCGTCCAGCGCGGTGACGGCGATTGCCCCCTGGCCCGGCGCGGGGACGAACTCGGCCGGGACGAGCCGCTGGGACTCCAGGTGATGGAGCAGGCCGCTGCGCGCCAACCCCGCCTCCGCGAGGCAGATAGCGTCGTACTCCGTCTCGACCTCCCGTTCCAGGGCGCGGCGCTCGACCTCTGCGAGCCCGTCGAACCACTCCTCGATGGACTGCTCGAACGCCGCCGCGTCCGCCTCGTCACCCGCGTCCTCGCCGTTGTCCTCCTCCGCGGCCTCGACACGGCGTTCGTGTTCGCGCTGCAGCGACGGCGCGAGCAGCTTCTCGACGCGGGTGTCGACGTTCCCCCGTAGCCCCTCGGTCTCGATGGCCGGCTGGTCGGCGAGCAACTGGGCACGCCGGCGGAGGCTTGAGGTGCCGACGACCGCCCCCGGTGGGAGGTCGGCCAGGTCGGTCCCGTCGGGCGTGACGAGCACGTCGCCCGCGGCGGCGCGCTCCGGGACACCCGCCACCACCAGCTCGGGTGGCTGGTCGGTCGGCATATCCTTCATCGAGTGGACCGCCGCGTCCAGCTCGCCGTCGATAACCCGCTGGTCGAGGCTCCGGACGAACGCACCGGTGGTGCCCAGGCGGTGGATCAGCTCGTCGCGGATCTGGTCGCCCGTCGTCTCCACTTCGACGAGTTCGACATCGAGGCGTCGGGTCGAGAGGAGGTCCCGGACGATGGCCGCCTGGCGGAGGGCAAGGTCAGACCCCCGGGTTGCCAGCCGCAGCGTCCGGCCGCGTGCACTCATTACCCACACATCGACGGCCAGGGGTGAAAAGGACACCACTTTCTGGCGGCAGTATTTTCGCTCCGCACCGACCCGGGCCGGGTGGTGTCGGGGTCCAAGACACGCGCCTCGGAACGGCCGTGGCCCGCCGCGGCTGTCACTGTGTGACCACGAAGACACTGAGCAGCGCCGAGAGGGCAACCACCCCGGCGATGCCGAACACGAACAGTTGGCTCAGCTCGGAGAAGTGGGTGACCAGCAGCCCGGCTATCCCGGCGCCGAGCACGGACAGTCCCCCGGCAAACAGCGGTCGTCTGAGCCCTGGACCGCCGACCGCCGACTGAGCCGGCGGGGTCGGCCCCGACGCGCCCGACGGAGCCGTCACGAACCGGAGGTCCTTGATCCCGAGCTGTGCGGCCGAGAGTTTCCGTTCCACGTTTCGCCGGTAGTCCGCCTCGACCGGCGAGGCGTCCAGCCAGTAGATGACGAGATAGTTGTACTGTTTGGACAGCAGCCGGATGACGACCGTCAGGTCGCCGGGGTCCGTCGAGCCGGTTCGCTCGACGAGCTTGACGCCGATCTCCCCGTTGACGACCACATCGGCCGACGACGACCCCCGCCGTCGCTCGACGATATCCCGGTTCCAGACCGAGGTGTCACCGTCGTTCAGCTCCTCGTTCAGGTACCACCGCAGGTCCCGTGCCGCGGGGGTGTTCCGGCCTGCGTGGGGGTCCCACGAGTCCAGGAGGTCGGTGACCGTCCTGAACGTCGCGTCCGGACCCGAGGTGTCCGCGCCGCCGGCTTGCTGGTCGAGTTGCTCATCCATCGTCTCCACTCCACTCGGTTGACGAGCGGACGGTCGGCTCGCCCCGTCCCTCGAGTGACACCCGCCGGTCGAGTGCCTGCCCGAGGATCCGGAGTGTCTTTGCATCCGAGGGGCCGTCCCACGCGTAAAATGCCACGAGCCCGTTAGCCCGCACCTGGTCTGCCACCATGTACAGGAGCTTGTACACCTGCTGGACCGTGGACCGGGCCACCAGCGTCGACATCGAACCGAGATGGACAGTCGACAGCGCTGTCGAGTCACCACTCTGGACGGTATCGACGGTCGCCTCCCCGACGGACGGGAGGTCCTGCCCGGCGGAGACGAGCGAGTCCACGACCGGGGTGTCGACCCCAGTCGACTTGCCGGTACAGTCCACGATGTCGAGCCGTGCGCTGTCGGCGAGCGAGCGCCGGGCGGCGTCGGCGACGGACGGTGCCGAGTGGTCGGTCGTCACGACGGCGACCCCCTCGTCCGCGGCCGTGTGTCGGAGGCTGAACGGGAGTGCCTCGCCGCCGCTCTCGTCGACGACCAGGACGTTCGTGCCGGGGTCGAAGGACCGGGCGGTCTCCGCGACCGCGTCGCCGGCCGTCGGGTTAGTCGTGTCTGTCATGGCTGTGAGTCCGACCGGAGGATAGCGCCGACGTCTGCCGAGTCCAGGTCCTCGACGGCCTCGGACGCGGTCCGGTCCACGTCGGCCAGTTCCTCGTTGAGCCGCTGGTACTCCTCGCTGTCTGCCAGCTCGGCGGGCTCGAGATACTCCTCGAGCAGGGCGATCTTGTTCGTCAGCCGGTAGTGTCGCCGGAGCGCCTCGTCACACGTTGTCCGCTGCAGGAGGGTCTCGACGAGCGACATCAGGTCGTCCCCGCTGGCGGGCTTGACGATGTACTCGTCGAACCCCATGTCGGCGATATCCGGGGCCGGGTCGACGGCGGTGAGCATCCCGACCCCGCAGTCACCCGGCTCGTCCCGGATATGCCGGAGGACCTCGTCGCCGGACATCCCCGGCATACGCCGGTCGAGCAGGGCAACGTCGACGGCCTCGTCGTACAGGTCGAGCGCAGTCTGGGCGTCGTAGGCGACCCGCACGTCGTACTCGTCGTCCAGCAACGAGCCAAACGAGTCCGCGAGGTCGCGCTCGTCCTCAACGAGGAGCACCACCGGGTCGTCGTCGCTCACGACAACCCACCTCCGGAACGGCCGAGCGTGGACCGGTCCCGGTGGCCCACGTCACTCGTTGGCCGCCCGTGGACCGGCGGTGTGGTCACCGGTCGGGCGACTGCGGGCCGACAGCCCCCGCGCTCGTTGCTCGCGGCCGCCGGCGCGGACGACCGATTCCGAACGGATGGGCACATATCCGACCTTTCGTCGGCGGTCATATATAGCCCGTCACGATATCGAGTGTCGAGTCGCCCCGACGGTAGCCGCCGACGACTGCGCTACCACGGCTCGTCCTTCAGCCGGAGGTAGTAGGCGGCCGCGTTGGTCACGACGTGGAGGATCGGTGTGGCGACCAGCACGACCACCAGGACGGGTAGGGTGAAGATGTCGAGAAACCACGAGGGGGCAGCCAGGACCCCGAGCAGGAGCGCCCCGACGACGAAGTCAAGCTGGTCGAGTCCCGGGAACGGTGCGCCACGCTCCCGGCCCGTCCGTCGCTTCAGAAAGGAGGCGCCGATATCCCCGAGCATCGCCCCGAGTGGCAGGGCGAATGCCGCCGCGAGCGGGACCGCCGGGAACCCGACACCGAGTGCCGTGCCGGCGGGGAGACGGAGCGCCCGGAGCAACAGCGCCGCTCCGACCCCCGCGAGCCAGCCGGCGGCGGCTCCCCGCCAGGTCTTGCCGTCGCCGAGCAGGCGCCGACCGCCCATCGTCCGTCCGCCGTCGATGGGGCGGCCGCCTCCGAACAGCACGGCGGCGTTGTTCGGGACGTAGGCGGGCAACATCGCCCACAGCGCCGTGGCAACCGTCGCGACTGCGTCCATGCCGCGGGGTCGACAGGCCGCCTCTTAATCTCCCCGGATCCCGTGTCCACCGGTGCCCGCACACGCTCCTCAGGTCGGTTGGGGCACCTGAAGGCTCATTACCTCGCCGCCGCGAGGAGGGATAATGGCCGGCTGGAAACGTGACTTTGCCAGCGGACTGGTCGTTCTCGTCCCTGTTTTGGTGGTGGCTTTCGTCGTCAGCTGGCTGTACGCCCAGCTCGCGACCGTGCCGGTAGCCATCGACCCACCGCCGCTACGGGTCGCCGTCACACTCGTCGTCTCTATCCTGCTGGTCTTTGCCATCGGCTACCTGATGCGGACCGCGCTGGGCGGGATACTCGAGGGGGTTCTCGACGACGTCGTCAACCAGATCCCGGGGCTCCGTGTCGTCTACAACGCCTCGAAGATGGCCGTCGAGACGGCCGTCGGCGGGACCGACGAACTCCAGGCCCCAGTAAAGGTTGAGACCTGGGACGGGATGCGGATGACCGCCTTCAAGACCGGCAAACGGACCGGTGACGGCCGGGAACTCCTCTTTCTGCCGACGGCACCGAACATCACCACCGGGTTCGTCATCGAGGTCGAGTCCGACCGCTACGAGGAGACCGGCGAGAGTGTCGAGGACGCGCTCACCCGGGTGCTCAGCGCGGGCTTTGGCGACACCGAGGAGCGTGACGTACAGGAGCTCTTCGAGGAGTGAGGAGTTCACGGAACTGGGATGCGTCACACTTCCAGCATGCTTATCACCGATGGGAACTAGGCTAAGGTATGTCAGAACAACAGCGAGCACTCGGCGCGGACGGGGTGCTCACGCTGAAGCATCTCGCCCTCCTTGGCGCGCTGGACGGCCAGGAGAAGATCTCCTGTTCGGGGCTGGGCGAACGGCTCGACGCCTCGACACAGACCGCCTCACGGCGGCTCCAGCGGCTCGAGGAGGACGGTCACCTCGAGCGCGACGTGGTCAACGACGGACAGTGGGTCGAGGTCACCGAGCGGGGCGCCCAACGCCTCCAGGCCGAGTACGCCGACTACCGGCAGGTCTTCGAGCGCGACACCGGCGTGACACTCTCGGGCACCGTCACCAGCGGAATGGGCGAGGGGCGCCACTACATCACCCTGGAGGGGTATATGCGTCAGTTTGTCGAGAAGCTGGGGTACGAGCCCTTCGCGGGAACGCTGAATATCGACCTCACGTCCGACAGCGTCCGCAAGCGCGCCCGGCTGAGCTCCTTCGAGCCCGTGACGATCGAGGGCTGGGAGAACGAGGACCGCTCCTACGGGCCGGCCTACTGCTACCCTGCGGCGCTCGAGGCCGACGAGGGGGCCTGCACCGACGCCCACATCATCACGCCCGAGCGGACCCACCACGGCGACGACCACCTCGAGGTGATCGCGCCGGTGCGGCTCCGAGACACCCTCGAACTGGAGGACGGTGACGAGGTGACTGTCGATGTCGAAGGGTGAACAGGCCGGCGTGACCGCAGCAGTCGACGCCTTCGCCGACGGCCGTCCGGTCTGTATCCACGACGCCGCCGACCGGGAGGGTGAAACCGACCTCGTCTACCCTGCGGGTGCCGTCACGCCTGATGCCATCGCCCGCCTGCGCAACGACGCCGGCGGGCTAGTCTGTGTTGCCGTCTCCGACGCCGTCGCCGAGGCCTTCGAACTCCCCTTCCTCCAGGAGGACCTGGACCACCCCGCGGCCGCCGACCACGAGCTGAGCTACGACGACCGCTCATCGTTTTCGCTGTCGGTCAACCACCGCGACACCCGGACCGGGATCACCGACGACGACCGCGCACGCACCATCCGGGCGCTGGGCGCTGCGGCCGCCGACCCTGAGAGCGCGGACTTTGCCGCCGACTTCCGGACCCCCGGTCACGTCAACGTCCTCCGGGCCGCGCCGGGCCTGCTCGCCGACCGCCGGGGTCACACCGAACTCGGGGTTGCCCTCGCGGCGGCCGCCGACCTCCCTCCCGCGGTGGTGGTCTGTGAGATGCTCGACGACACGACCGGCGGGGCGCTCCCGCCGGCCGGGGCCGCCGACTACGCCCGCCGGCACGGCATCCCCTACGTCGAGGGGGCAGACCTCATCGCACGGCTCGGGTAGGGCTTCGACCGCCGCCCGTCCCGACCCGTGCCCGTCGGCAACCGTCAAGACTCTTAACCGTGGCCGTCCTGTCCCTGTGCATGCACGCCGACAGCGACGGACCGACAGCAGGGTGGTGGCCGTGAGCAGCGTCGACCGGCCGGAGATGTTCGAGGGTGTCGAGCAGGTCTGGATGGACGGCGAGTTTGTCGACTTCGAGGACGCCACGACCCACGTCCTCTCACACGCGTTACACTACGGGACGGGTGTCTTCGAGGGCGTCCGGTGTTACGACACCGCAAAGGGGCCGGCGGTCTTCCGGTGGGGCGAACATCTCGACCGATTCTACCAGTCCGCCAAGCCCTACGACATGGAGATCCCCTTCGACCGCGAGGAGCTGACCGAGGCGACGGTCGAACTCATCCGCCGGGAGGGGCTCGACTCCTGTTACATCCGCCCGCTTGCCTTTCGCGGGCACGGCCCGCTCGGGGTGGACCCACGGGGTGCGCCGGTCAACGTCACGGTCGCAGTCTGGCCGTGGGGCGCCTACCTCGGCGAGGAGGCCCTGGAGCAGGGGGTCGACGTCGCGGTCTCGTCCTGGCGAAAACACGCCTCCAGTCAGATCCCGACCAACTCGAAGACGACCGGCGCCTACGTCAACAGCGTGCTCGCCTCGCTTGAGGCCGACTCGAACGGCTACGTCGAGGCGATTGTCCTCAACAAGGAGGGCAACGTCGCCGAGGGCCCCGGCGAGAATATCTTTCTGGTCCGGGACGGCGAACTGTACACGACCGGGCTCTCGGAGTCGATCCTCGACGGGATCACCCGCCAGTCAGTCATCGATATCGCCGAGGACCTCGGCTACGAGGTCCACGACACCGTCTCGATCTCCCGGGGCGAGCTGTACACCGCCGACGAGCTGTTCTTCACCGGGACCGCGGCCGAGGTGACGCCGATCCGCAGTGTCGACGACAACGTCATCGGCGAGGGGACGAAGGGGCCGGTCACCGACGACATCCAGACGAGGTTCTTCGAAGTTATCGAGGACGCCCCCGAGGCCTACGACGACTGGTTCACACCGGTGTAGCTGTCCCGGGCCGCGACAGTGTGCGGTTCGGGACCACGACAGCACAGTGACCGGTGGCGTGTGTTGCCGGCCTCAGGCGTCCCAGTCACGTTCGACAGGTGTCTCGCTGGCGTCGAGTGTCTCGAGCAGCCACTCCCCGGCCGCGTCGATGGCGTCCTGGCTGGTGGCGGTCAGCTTCAGCCGGTTGTGTCCGGCGTCCCGGTCGGGGTAACAGCCGACCGTCACGTCGAACTCCGCCG
>JAQCNN010000178.1 GCA_028275005.1 Salinirussus sp. | reverse complement strand
CGAGGCCGGCTCCCTCGCTGCGCTCGCTCACCGGCCTCGCTACTCCCCGTCGCGGAGCTGGTACTTCTTGATCTTGCCGCTGGCGGTCCGCGGGAGTTCGTCGACAAACGCCACCTCACGAGGGTGTTTGTACTCCGCGATCTCCTCGAGCACGAACTGCTTGACCGCCTCCTCGGTGACGTCCTCGCCGGGTTCGACGCCGCGGGCAGGGACGACAAACGCCTTTGGCACCTCGTTTCGGCGGTCGTCCGGGATGCCGACGACCGCGGACTCGGCGACGGCCTCGTGTTCGTTGACCAGTGCCTCGACCTCGCTGGGGTAGATATTGTACCCCGCCGAGACGATGACGTGTTTCTTCCGGTCGACGATCTCGTAGTAGTTGTCGTCGTCCCGGCGGGCGATATCCCCCGTCCGGAAGAAGCCCGCCTCGGTGAACGCGTGCTCGGTCTTCTCGGGCATGTTGTGATAGCCCTGCATCACCTGTGGCCCACGCACCAGCAGTTCCCCCTCCTCGCCGACCGACACCTCCTCGCCGTGTTCGTCGACGACCCGGCAGTCGGTGTGTCGGAGCGGCTGGCCGATGGTGCCGTGCCGGAGCCCGTAGGTCGAGCCGGTCTGGGCGTGGGTCGCGCCGTTGGTCTCCGTCAGCCCGTAGCCCTCACTGATGTCGACCCCGGTCTCGTCCTCGAAGGCCTCCTGGACGGCAACGGACATCTTCGCGCCACCCTCGCCGGCGCTGACCAGGCTGGTCAGGTCGTAGTCGCCGAAGCTCTCGCTCTCGACCATGTCGACGTACATGGCGGTGACACCGACGTAGTGGGTGATCGCCTCCTCCTCGATCAGCGACATGGCGGCGTCGGCGTCCCAGTTTGCCGGGCTGCGCATGAACACCGCCCCGCCGCCGACCAGCGGCTGGAAGGCAGTGTGGGTGAAGCCGGTGATGTGGTACAGCGGGAGCCAGACGAGGCTGCGAACCGCCTCGGCGTCGAGGTCGGTCGTGCTCGTCGCGAGTGTCGAACACAGCTGTGCCCGGAAGTTCCGGTGGGTCAGTCGCACGCCCTTTGGCTGACCGGTCGTCCCCGAGGTGTAGGGCAACAGCGCCACGTCGTCGCCGTCGGCGTCGACGGTCACCGGTTCGCCCTCGACAGCCTCGAAGGCGGTATCGGCCTCGCGGACCTCGTCACCGACCGTGATGACCGAGACGGACCGGTCGAGGTCGTCGAGCACGTCGTCCAGCCGGGGGCGAAGGGCCTCGTGGGTGAGCACCGCCTCGGCCCCCGAATCCTCGAGTTGGTAGGACAGCTCCCGACCCTTGTACTGTGGGTTGACCGGCGAGACCGGGACGCCGGCCTTGAACGCACCCAGCGAGGCGATGATGTACTGCGGACAGTTCGGCAGAAAGAGGAGCAACACGTCGCCGTCGTCGACCCCGAGGCCGGCGAGCCCGCCGGCAAAGCGGTCCGAGGCGGCCTTCAGCTCCGCGTGTGTCAGCTCCGCCCCGTGACTCTCGATAGCCAGCCCGTCACCGTGGTGTTCGGCCGTGGCGTCGTGCATCGTCGCCACGTTCCCGCTGTGGTGGCGCTCCTGTAGGTCGTCGATGTCCATACGCCACCAACAGATAACTCCAAAATAAACTTTGCTCTCGACCCCCGGTTCACGCCGGTTCCGGCGGCTGTGGCGGGCTCATCTCCTGACGGCCCGGCTCAGGCCACTAGCTCGCGGACCGCGTCTACCAGCAGTGTGACCCGGGCGTGGTGTTCGAAGGCGCCGTCCCGGACCCCGTTGGTGACGTATGCAAAGGCGACCTCCTCCTGGGGGTCACCCCAGGCGAAGCTGCTGCCCAGGCCCCCGTGGCCGAACTGGCGCTCGTGGCTGACGGTCCCAAAGCGGTCTGTCGGGAGTCCGCCTTTGGCGAAGCCGAGCGCGTACCGGCTCGGCCGCTCCAGGGTGCCGTCCACCTCGGCCTCGGCGTGGAGCCGGGTCGCCTCCCTGACCGTCCCCTCCTCGAGGAGACGGGTGCCGTCGAGTTCGCCGCCGTTTGCGAGACAGGCGTAGAACCGGGCCATATCCCGGGCCGTCCCGACCCCGTTTGCGGCGGGGATGACCGCCCGCTGGATCGCCTCGCTGTTGAACAGGGCCGCGGCGTCGGCCGGCTCGGTCTCCAGCCCGTCGGCGGGCTCGCGACACCGGTCGGGGATTGCGAAGCCGTGCAGCGTCGCCACGTCGGGGTCCTCCTCGGGCGCCAGGCCGATACCGGTGTCGTCCATCCCCAGGGGCTCGAAGACGTGTTCGGCACAGTAGTCGCGGATAGACCGGCCGGTCACCCGCCCGACGAGTTCGCCCACCCGCCAGCCGTAGTTCATCGCGTGGTAGGCCGGCTGGCTCCCCGGCTCGAAGACGGGGTCGATGGCCTCCATCGCCGCCACCGCGGCCTCCCACTCGGTCCACTCACCGACCGCCTCGTCGAACTCGCCGAAGGGGATGCCGGCCTGGTGACTCAGCACCTGCCGGACCGTAATCGCCGCCTTTGCCGACCCCGCCTCGGCGAACGACGGCCAGTACCTGACGAGGGGGGCGTCGTAGTCCACCTCGCCCTGCTCGACCAGCCGGTGGACCGCCGCGCCGGCGTAGGGTTTGGTACAGGAAAAGAGGATGTGTCGCTGGTCGCCTGTCTCCGTGCCACCGTTGGGGTGGGGCTGGCCACCCGCGAAGTCCACCACGAGCTCGCCCTCGTGGTAGACCGCGAGCTGTGCGCCGTGGTGCAGGCCGACCTCCAGTTGTCTGTCTAAGAGTTCGCGCAGGTACTCTCGGTCCGCGCCGGCAAGTGACATGACTCCCGACTCTCCCCTCGGACACTTAGTGGTATGGCTGGGGCCACGCCACGGGGGGAGCCGGCACCTGCTGACTCTCAGAGCAGATGCGCCAGGGCGCGGGCAGCAGACCCGGCTCCTCGGCGACACAGGGCGGGCGCGGGGCTCCGCGAGGCTTCGCGACAGGCCGGTGTGCTCCCGCTGAGGCCGTGCCCGGGGATTCATCTGCCTGGCAACACACGACACACGTGAGATGAGTGAGGACAAGCACACAACCGTACAAGAAAAGCGGTATTTCGGCGTGTCACAGCGAACACTCTATCTCGAAGCGGTTCGACTCTCATACGCAGCCGCGCTCGGAGGGGTTGTGACGCTCGGTATCGTGTTCGGGCTGTCTCTGTTCGGGGCCGAGCGGCTCGGACTCCCGGCACCCGTCGTTAGCCTGCTCCCACTACTCGGGCTTCTCCTGTCGGCCGTGCTGTACGTCTACGACCGCCATCACGAGCGGGACCTGATTGTCGCCGACCTCGCGCTCCTGATTGT
>JAQCNN010000174.1 GCA_028275005.1 Salinirussus sp. | reverse complement strand
TCCGGCACACCGACTGTCGGGTCGTCGACGAACACGGCGAGGAGGTGTCGGTCGGCGAGGAGGGCGAACTCCTGGTGCGTGGCCCGCAGGTGATGCAGGGCTATCACAACATGCCCGAGAGGACCGAGGCGGCGTTCACCGAGTCGGGCTTCTTCCGAACGGGCGATATCGCCCGCCGGGACGACGACAACTACTAGGAGATCGTCGACCGGAAGAAATACCTCATCGTCTCCGCGGGGTACAATATCTACCCCAGCGAGGTCGAGGGGCTGGTCAACGAACACGAGGCTGTCGCCGAGTCCGCGGTCGTCGGTATCCCGGACGACCGGCGAAACGAGGTGCCAAAGGCGTTTGTCGTCCCCGCCCGCGGCGTCGAGCCCGGCACGGACATCACCGAGGAGGCGGTCAAACAGTTCGTCCTCGACGAGATTGCGGAGTACCAACACCCCCGCGAGGTCGAGTTCGTCGACGAACTTCCCCGGACCGCCAGCGGCAAGATCAAGAAGTACCAGCTCCGCGACGGGGAGTAGCGAGGCCGGTGAGCGAGCGCAGCGAGGGTGCCGGGCTCGCTGCGGAACGGCGACCGGTGGGAGCCGGTCTCCTGGTGGAGCGGGGAGCAAAGCGACCCGCGGACCGGGCGGGTCTGGGCTGTCCGTGCGGTCCTACTCGATTAACTCGTACTGACGGACCCCGTCGACGAGCCGGCACTCCGCGCGGTCGGCGGCCTCGAGAGACCCCAGCGAGCCAAACGTATCCAGCAGCGTGGCCGGGTGTTCGGCCGGGCCGGCCCGCTCGTCGCTCACCTCGACCGGGCTGGTCGGCCCGACCGCCCGGAGCGCCTCGGCGGTGTCCTCGACGAGACTGTCCAGGCTCTCCCGCGTCGAGTCGACGGCTCCCCCGATGTCGTCGAACGCGGGGCCGTGGCCGGGAAAGGCACGGTCGGCCTCGACGGCCTCGAAGCGGTCCATCGCGTCGTAGAAGGCGTCGATAGCCCGGTAGGCGCCCCGGTCGATGCCGGCGTGGATGGCCGCGGCACGGAACGGCTCGATCAGGGCGTCGCCCGGAAACAGGGCAGTCCCGCCGAGCTCCGCGAGAAAGGAGGCGTGGGTCTTCTGATGACCTGGGGTGTACAGCGGCGTGAAGATGTGGCCGCCGGCGTCGAACGGCTCGCCAAAGTCGAAGGCGACGTCGACCTCGTCGGGCGGGAGGAGCCGCCAGTCGCGCTCCAGGGAGTCGACAGCCTGCTCGACGGCACGGTCGACCCGGTCGTCGCCGAGGCCGGCCTCCCGGGCAGTTCGTCGAACGGCCGCTTCGAGGTCGTCGGGGTCCCGGCGGAGCTGTTTGAGGGCGGGTCCAGGGGCGTACAGGCGCGCGCCGGCTTCGAGCAGCGTCGGGACCTGCCCGACGTGGTCGCTGTGCGGGTGGGTGACGACGAGGTGTTCGATATCCGCGAGCCCGTAGCCGTGGGCGTCGAGCGCGTCGGTCAGGGTCTCCGTGGCGGCCTCACCGGGCGCCCCGGCGTCGACGAGGACCGGCTCGGGCCCGTCGACCAGCCACGCGACGGCGTGACCGGGCGGCCAGTCGACTTCGAACTCGATGCGAAAGACGCGGTCGAGTGACGGGGTCCCCTCGGTGTCGCTCGCGCACTCGCTACTCATCGGTTCCTACCGGACCCTCGGCGGTCTTAACCCTGCTGATGTGCACAGCACGGGGTCCTGCCGTCACGCCGTTCAGGTCCCGACCTGGACCAGGGTGACGCCGACGACGATAGCGCCGACGGCCGCGACCAGCCGCGTCAAGCGGGGGACCTGGCGCTCGGCCCCGTACGTGAGGACCAGCACCAGAAGCGGCGTCGTGTTGAGCAGGGGAACAACGGTGACGACACTCCCCGACTGGAGCGCAAAGAAGTTGCTGAGCCACCCGATAAAGTTGAACCCACCCGCGAGCGCGAAGGCCCCGAGCACCGACCGGTCGAGACTGAGGCGGCCGCTCCCGGCGCCGGCGACCAGCGCCCATCCCGAGAAGAGCACGAGTGCGGGGGTCTGGGTGACCGCCGTGGCGGTGACGGGGTCCGGAAACCCCGCCAGCCCGAAGTCGATGAGGACGAAGGCACCGCCGGTCAGAACGGTCGCGGCGGCGGGGTACAACAGGTCGCGGGTGTCGGCGGCGGCGAGTTTCCCGGTGACGACATCGTCGACGTCGGCGGCGTCGGCCTGTCCCTGGGTGACCTGCAGGAGGACCACACCGCCGACGACCAGTGCGACCCCCCCTGCGGCGAACAGTCCGAGCGCCTGGCCGAGGATGGCAACGGCCAGGAGGACCGACACCGCCGGGTAGGCACCGAGCACCGCCGCGGTGATGCTGGAGCCGACGCGGTCGATCCCCTCGTAGTAGAGAAACCGGAAGACGGCGGGGTAGCCAACGCCGGCGACGACAAAGGGCCAGACCCGCTCCGGGTCAGTCACCGCACTGGGGAGTCCGCGGACGGCCGCAAAGCCCCAGAAGGCAACGGTGACGACGACCGTGCTGACGAAGACCGCACCAAGCACCGGCGACGCCTCCCCCTCGGTCCAGGCCATCCCGTACTCGACGGTGACGGTGTAACAGGCAAAGCCACCGGCTGCCAGTAGCGCGAGCAGCCAGGGTTCGAGCCCGAGGACGGCCATCCGTCGAACCCACCGAGCCGGCGTATTTGTATCTTGTCACGAGCCAACGTGCCACACGACACCGTCCGTGAAACTGAAGTGACACTCCCACCCAATCCGGGTATGCACCGGTCCGTCGGCGACTGGGAGGTCCACGGCGTAGCGGTTGGGGCCGAGACCCGGTGTGCCCACTACGACACCGAGCGGGACGTGGTTGCCCTGCGACTCGGCTGCTGTGAGCGGTTCTACCCCTGTCTGTCCTGTCACGACGCGGTGGCCGACCACGCCCACGAGCCCTGGCCACGGGCCCGCTTCGACGAGTCGGCGGTCCTCTGTGGGGTCTGCGGGCGCGGCCTGTCGGCCCGGACGTATCTGGACGCCGACCACACCTGCCCGGCCTGTGGGGCGGGGTTCAATCCCGGCTGTGCCGACCACTACGAACACTACTTCCAGGGGGTCTGAGTCGAAGCCTGAACAGGGGGCGACACCTCGAACAGCCGGGCCCGGGCCCCCGTCGGTTGTAGGGAGAGGCTGTCACAGGACGGCGAGAGCGCGGGGGTCTCATAGTGATTACCGCGGTTATTTTCACGGAGGGTATCAAAAGGTGCCAGCTTAGCGACTCTCAGCACTGATGTGGCTGTCACCAGCGGTAAAGACTCGCAGTAATCAGTGTCAGTCGTCTTCGAGGTCGCTGCGGGCGATCTTCCCGGTGGCGGTCTTCGGGAGTTCGTCGTGAAACTCCACCTCGCGGGGGTACTCGTGTTTCGAGAGGGTCTCGCGGGCGAAGTCCTGGACCGTCTCGGCGAGGGCCTCGGAGGGCTCCTGTGTCGGCGCGATGTGGGCTTTGACCACCTCACCGCGGGTCTCGTCGGGGACGCCGACCACCGCGACCTCGGCGACGGCGTCGTGTTTCAGCAGCGTCTCCTCGACCTCGTCGGGGCCGATCCGGTAGCCCGCACTCACGATCACCGAGTCCTTCCGGCCGACGTACCAGAAGTAGCCGTCCTCGTCCTCGCGGGCCATGTCGTCGGTGTGGAGCCACCGGCCGCTGAACATCTCGGTCGTCGCCTCTGGCCGGCCCCAGTAGCTGCCGCGGTCGTCACCCTCCCGGCGGATGCAGATTTCGCCGGTCTCGCCCTGTTCGACGGGCTGTTCGTCCCCGTCGAGCAACTCGACGTCCACCCCCGGCAGCGGTCGGCCCATGCTGCCGGGCTTGACCTCCCAGTCCTCGAAGGCGAAGTTACAGACCGACATCCCGGCCTCGGTCAGGCCGTAGGAGTCCTGGGGTTCGGTGCCGAGGACATCCCGGCACCAGTCGACACTGTCCTCGTCGAGTGACTCCCCGGCCGCGAGCAGCACCCGGAGGTCGATCCCCTCGGCGTCGACGCCGGCCTGGGCCAGTTGCCGGAGGGCGGTCGGCGGGACCATCGCGTTGTCCACCTCCAGACGGGCCAGCGTGTCCATCAGCATGCCCCCGTCAAACTCCCCGCGGTAGCAGCCGATGGCGGTCCCGCGGATCCCCGGCATCAGCGACCCCATCACCAGCCCGTAGGACCACGCCGGCGACGCTGCCACGAAGTAGATGTCGTCGGGACGGAGGTCGACGACGTACTCGACGTAGGCGTGGAGGTCGGGGACGTCGCCGTGTCTCATCGGCACCCCCTTTGGCTGGCCGGTCGTCCCGGAGGTGTAGCTCAGCGCGAACGGGTCACCGGGGTGGGTGTCGACCGCCTCGAAGTCGCTGTCGTGGGCCTCGACCACGCGGTACCCCTCCGTCCGGTCGGCCCCGGCCTCGCCGCCGACAGTCACGACACGGTCGACGACCTCGGGGACGGCGTCGCCGACACGGTCGTAGTGGTCCGCCGTGGTGAGGAAGACAGCGGCGCCGGCGTCGTCGAGCCGGTAGCCGGCGGCGTCGGGCCCGAAGACGGGCGCCATCGGAACGTAGACACGGCCGGCTTTCAGCGTCCCGAAGACGACGGCGTACAGTTCCAACTGTGTCGGCAGCATCGCGACGACCCGGGCCCCCCGTTCGGTGTGCTCGACCAGGTAGTTCGCCACGCGGTTGGCAGCGGCGTTCAACTCCGCGAAGGAGTAGGTCTCAAGCTCACCCGTCCCGAAGTCACGGATCCGCAGCGCCGTCGCCTCGCTGTCGCCGTGTCGGCCAAGCGCCTCCTCGCCGAGATTCACGGCCTCACGGTCGCCGACGGTGACCATCTCCGCCCAGCCGTCCTCGGGGTCGTAGAGGTCGTACACCGCCTCGTACGTGTCACCGTATGCCATGGTACGGCACTCAGTAGCCACCGGCATAAGCGTTTTTAGCGCTATCTGACACACGAGTCAACGGTCGTGAACGTGCTAAGTGTTACCGTACGACTTAGAACACCGGGGCCGTTTGACCGAGTATGGCGACACAGCGACACGACGAGACGGACACGGTGGAGCCCGAGGGTGACGGTGGCGGGGGCGAGCGGCCGTTACCGCCGTATCCGCCGAACCTGGGGCATCCAACCCTCCACATGGTCCGGCAGATGCAGGATACACTCGCCTTCGGCGAGCGAGCCCACCGGTTCGAGGACGTTGTCCGGACACGGCTGGTCGGCCAGGGCGACATCTTCCATCTCGGTCACCCCGAGCACGTCAAGCGGGTCCTGCTGGCCGAGCGCGAGAAGTTCCGGAAGTCGAGTGACTTCGGGACGGCCTTTGGCGAGGGGTTGCTCACCGTCGAGGGCGAGGAGTGGCAACAGCAGCGTGACGCGCTGCAGCCGCTCTTTACCCGTGACCGGGTGATGACCTACGCCGACGGGATGGTCGAGCAGATGCAACGGCGGGTGCGTCGGTGGGAGGACGGCGACCGAATGGACCTCCAGTCGGAGTTCACCGACATGACGCTTGACGTGCTCTTTGCGACCATCCTGGGCCGCGAACTGGACGTAGACGGGGACGACCGCCTCCGGACGGCCGCCGAGGACCTCCACGAGTGGTTCGTCCCCACATCCTATCTGCTGCCGGAGTGGGTGCCAACGCCCGCCCGCCGGCGCTTCCGGGAGGGAAAGGCAACCATCCGCGAGGAGGCTGACCGCCTGCTCGACGAGAGAGCCGGTGACGCGCCGGCAAACCCCACAGAGGCCGACGACCTGCTCTCGCTGCTGGTCGGACTCCGGGAGTCCGGGATGGTCGAGGACACCGGGATGCTCACCGACGAGCGGCTGCGCGACCAGATGGTGACGATCATCTTCGCCGGCCACGACACCACGACGACGTCGCTGACGTTTGCCTGCTGGGCGCTGGCGAACAACCCCGAGGTGAAGGCACGGTTCCAGGCGGAGGTCGACCGACTCGACGGGCCGCCGACCGCCGACGACGTCGCGGACCTGGAGGTCACCGACCGGGTCGTGACAGAGACCCTCCGGCTGTACCCGCCGGTGTACGCGCTGCCACGGGTGACCACGGAGCCGGTCGTGATGGACGGCTACCGGATCCCCTCGCCCAGGCGTGTGGTGCTGCCCTTCCGGCAGATCCAGCGCGACGAGCGCTTCTTCGAGGACCCCGACGAGTTTCGCCCTTCCCGGTGGGACGGGGACCTTCGCTCCGAGCTACACAACTTTGCCTACGCCCCCTTTGGCGGTGGCCCGCGGATCTGTATCGGCCGGGAGTTCGCGCTACTGGAGGCAAAGCTCGCGCTGGCGACCATCGGCCAGCAGTTCGACCTCTACTGGCTCGGCGAGAACGACGCCGACGGCGAGCCCCCGACGGCCCCCGAGATGACCCTCCGGATGGAGCAGGGCCAGGAGTTTCTCGTCACCGAGCGGTGAGCGCGCTCAGAACGTGATGACCTCGTAGCCGTCGGTGACGAGCGAGCGGACACTGGGGTGGCCGTCGTGGTCGTCGAGCCGGACCGCACCGCTGTCGGCGACCGCGTCGTCGACACCGAAGGCGTCCGCACAGAACTCACAGACACCTGCACTGTCCTGCACCGTCCGGTAGAGTTCGTGGTAGTCGCTGTCCGGGTCCTCCAGCTTCGGGACCCACTGTGTGCCCGCACCGTCGAATATCAGTTCGAGTTCGTCGCCCTCGGCCTCGGCGAACTCCCGTGCGGCCTCGAGCCCGTTGACCAGCCGGCCGACATCGGAGTGTGTCTCGGTCCCTGCGAGGATGATGACTGCTGCGTTAGTCACTGTAGCCGGTTGGGCCGGGGTAGATATATATTGCCGTGGTCTGGCACGGCCCACACCGGACCGCGCGCTGGCGGGCTCGCGGCCAACAGGGCTCAGTGGTCGTGTCCGCTTCCGTGCCCGCCCCCGCCGCGGGAGAACTGCCCGGAGAAGGCCCGCTGGACCACCTCCGACAGCGCCGGGTGGATGTGAACCGAGTCGCGGATGTCCCGGACCGTCCCCGACCCGGCGTTCATCGCCACCACGACCTCCTGGACCAGATTCGAGGCCTCGGGGCCCATGATATGACAGCCGAGGATCTCCCCCTCCAGGTCGACGATAGCCTTCACCAGCCCCTCCCGCTTCATCGCACCCCCACGGGCGGTGTCCTCGTAGCGGTAGGTGTTGGTGGCGTACCCCTCGTCGAGGTCGTCCTCGGTCGCACCGACACCGGCAACCTCGGGGGAGGCAAAGACCGCAAAGGGCATTGCCGTGTAGTCGACCGGCTCGGGGTCGCCAAAGAGATTCTGCATGAGGGCGCGGGCCTCGTGGTTGGCGCTGTGTTTCAGGAGATACTCGCCGACGATGTCACCCAGCGCCCACACACCGTCGGCGGTCGTCCGGAGGTACTCGTCGGTCTCGACGAACCCGGCATCGTCGGTCTCGACCCCCGCGGCCGCGACGTCCAGCGTGTCGGTGTTCGGTCGGCGGCCGGCCGCCAGTAGCAGGTCGGAGCCGGTGACGGTAACGCCCGTCCCGTCGGGGGCACCGTCAGACGCGGGCGGGTACGGCCGGGTCTCGACGGTCACCTCGCCACCGGCTGCCGAGGCGGAAACGGCCTCGTGGCCCGTGTGGACGGTGAAGCGGTCGGCGTAGCGGTCGGTGAACGCCCGTCCGACCTCGGGGTCGGTCTCGGGTAACAGGTGGGGTCGGCGGCCGATGACCGTCACGTCACTGCCGAAGGTGCCAAAGAAGTGCCCGAGTTCCGCGGCGATGTACCCCCCGCCCACGACAACGAGATGGTCCGGTGGCTCCTGAAGCTGGAGGGCCTCGGTGCTTGTGAGGTAATCGACGGCGTCGACCCCCTGAATGTCGGGGACCGCCGGTCGGGTCCCCGCGGCGACGAGCACCCGCTCGCCGCGGAGCCGGGCGCCGTCGTCCACACCGCCGGAGAGTTCGACGGTCCGCTCGTCGACGAAGCGGGCCTCCGCCTCGTAGAGGGCGTGGTCGGACGAGGAGTCCAGCCCCCGTCGGATCGAGTCACTGTCCGCGCCGACGTCCTCGGTGACCTCGCGGACGATCTCGGCGAAGTCGGCGTCGCGAACCTCGGCGTCGATCTTGAACCGGTCGGCGCGCTCGACGGTCTCCAGCACGTCGGCGTGGTACAGCAGCATCTTCGAGGGGATACAGCCACGGTTGAGACAGGTGCCACCCAGCGGCCCCCGCTCGACGATGGCGACGGATTCGCCGCGACTGACCGCCGCGTTGGCGACGTCCAGCCCGGAGCCGGAGCCGATGACCAGAAAGTCGTACTCCTCCATGACGACCCCTGGCCGCCCGTGGACAAGAATCCCCCCGCGAGGTTGCGTCTCGCTCGCCCGTCCCGGTCGGCGGTGGCGGCCGCCGGGTTACGCGATACCGGCGCCGGCGAGCAGGAGTCGGCCCCCGACAGCCGTCAGGAGGGCAAGAACGACCACACGCCGGCGGGACTCACTGGTCCGGAGTCGAAGCCGCTTGCCGAGGGCCACGCCGGCGACGGCGGGGACGGCGGCCGCGGCGGAGGCGGCCACCACGGCGAGCCCGGGGTAGAGCCCGAGTGCCGCGGCCGCGGCCACCCGGACGCCGTTGAGCCCGAGAAACACCATCGCCACGACACCGACGAACAGACCGTGTGAGAGGTCACAGCTCCGCAGGTATGCGATGAGCTGGACGCCGACGTTCGTCCCGCCAAAGAGGAGCCCGGAGACCGCCCCGACGCCGGCCATCGCCGGCCCGCTCTCGACGAAACACCGGTCACGGGTGGCGGCCAGCAGCGGAACCGGGACGGCCTGCTGTGCGGTGAGGACAAAGGCCAGGGTGACCAGGCCGAGTCCGGCCTTCAGCGGGGCCTGCGGGAGGCGCTGGAGGACCGCCATCCCGGCGACGGCCCCGACCAGCGCGGCGGCAATCAGTGGGGCGAACCGCCGGCCACAGCTCCGGAGCTGGTCGGCCGACAGGTCCCGTGCCAGCGAGAGGTTGACCGCCATCACCGGCAGGATCATGAACACGACCGCAACTGCCGGGTCGATGACCGAGGCGAGTGCCATCGTCCCGACGAGCGCGAAGCCAAAGCCGGCGAGACCGTTGACCGCGCCGGCGACGAGGATAACCACGGTGAGGCCGGCGACGAAGACTGGTGAGAGACCCACAGGGTACAGTCGAGGCGAGGCGGTAAGAACTGCCGCCTGCGTTACCCGGCCGGTCAGTCGACGAGGCCGGCGTCGTGGACGTGTCGCTCCAGCTCCGCCTCGGAGTCGAAGCGCTCCTCACAGATGTCACAGACGCACTCGTTCGGGCCACCCGTGGTAGACACTTTCACACAAGAGGTGCCGGTCGGCGGGTAGTGAACTACCCCTGCCTACTCAGCCGCCTACGGCGGCTTCCTTGAGGCAGGGGCTTCCTGTTTCGACGACGCGACTTGCAGACACTTCGAGAGTGTCCACAGCGGCCGCAGTCTCCACGGGCGTTACTTCGGAGTGAACCACTCCTAGTTCGTCCAGACCACGAGACAACACATTCAACGACGCGTTGAAATCCCTATCTAGCGTGAACCCACACGATGGACAGGAGTGCTCGCGCACCCACAACGGTTTCTTGGACTCGACACCGCACCGAGCGCACTCTTTGGTTGTCCCTTCAGGCGGTACTTGCACGATGTGACAGCCGTTTTTCTCACCGTGATGTTCGAGAATACTGATGAAGTCACGCCAGCCAACTTCAGCCTTGTTCCGTGCATTCTGTTGCGACTCCAGCATTCCTTTCACATTCAAGTCTTCGACGAACACGGCGTCGTACTCGGTGGTGTAGAAATGCGCCAGTTTGTGCTTGAAGTCCCGCTTTTTGTTCGACATTCGAGCGTGGACTTCAGCAACTCGTTGGCGTTGTTTCTCCCAGTTATTCGACCCGTGTTCCTTGCGTGACAGACTGTGTTGCTCTCGCTGGAGCCGTTTTCTGTCACTGGACAAGTCGAGGCGACTCACGGAACGCCCGTCCGAGTCGTAGATGAAGTTCAATACACCGAAGTCAAGCCCAACGCAATCCTCCGTTTCAATAGTATCTACGTCGGGTTTGTCAGGTTGGTCTGTTTCGATGCAGAACGACACGTACCACGCTCCTGTGGGTTCTTTTTTGAGCGTGACTTCTCTGACTGAGTCGTGGTCTGGCAAGTCACGGTGGAGGCGAATGGGAATCTCACGGTTCTCGCCGTTGAGTTTTTTGAGAGTCAAGATTCCACGACCGTTGGGGCCACTCTTCTTGTCGAGTTCGAAGCCCGATTGGCGGTACGTGAACGATCGAAACTCTCGCGGTGCCTTCCAGTTCAACGACCCGACGTTGTACCCAGCGTCTTTGAGTTTGCCGAGATTGTTGATGTTGTCTCGGATGCGTTCAACCGCTTTCTGCAATACGGTAGAGTAAACGTTGTTAAGGTCACTCCACCATTCCTTGAGGTCTGGAATGGTGTCCCGAATTTGCCAGACGCGTTGGCGGAGCGTGCCAGCGTTTTCTGGAATGTCGTTGAACTCGGAGAGAGCGTGATTGTACAGTTGCCGCACCGTGTCCCGCGTCCAGTCGAGTGCTTCTCGCTGTTCCGTCGTGGGGAACAATCGGTAGCGAGGACTGTACGTCATCACGCTTGGATTTGAGCTAAGTTTGTAGTTTGTTAAATGTGACGATTAAGCGTGTTTGAAAGCTTGTCGAGCGATTCATCCCCACCCTACTCGCTCGCCTATGGTTCGCTCGTGGAGGGTGGGGGCTTCTCTTACAAACCGCTAAAGACTTACCCGTCGAGTTCGGCGGCGGCGTCCCGGACCAGCCCGTCGAGGATCTCGGGGGTCGTTGGGTGGTAGGCCCGGTCCGGGATCTCGGTAACGTCGAGTCCCATCTCGACGGCGACCTGCATCGTCTTCGCCATGGCGTCGGCGTGGTAGTGTAGCCCCTGCCAGCCCAGCACCGTTCCGTCGGTGCCGACGACGAGCCGGCCCAGCCCCTCCGGGACGTTTTTCGTCCGGAAGACGCCGTCGCTGGCGGTCTCACGGGTTGCAACGACGTGGTTCAGGTCCGCCGCCCGGGCGGACTCGGCGGAGTGACCGACCCGGGCGTACGGGAGCACCCCCAGCCCCGAAAAGACGACGTGGTGGTGGACGTTCTCGTACTCGGTCAGCTGGTCGCCCTCGCGGTGTGCCAGGATGTTCTCGGCGGTCACCGTCCCCTGTTCCTTTGCGACGTGGAGGATCGGCTCCTTCCCGTTGGCGTCGCCGGCGACGAACACCCGCTCGTCGTCGCGGG
>JAQCNN010000153.1 GCA_028275005.1 Salinirussus sp. | reverse complement strand
ACCACGACCTCCGGGAGGCCGCCGAGAACCTCCACGAGTGGTTCGTCCCCACCTCCTACTTCCTGCCCGACTGGGTGCCAACGCCCTCGCGCCGCCGGTTCAAGCAGGCCAAAGAGACCCTCGAACAGGAGTCACAGCGGCTGCTCGACGAGAAGGCCGGCAACGCGCCGGCGAACCCGATGGAGGCCGACGACCTGCTCTCGTTGCTCGTCGGGCTCCGGGAGTCCGGGGTGGCCGAGGACACCGGGATGCTCACCGACGAGCGGCTGCGCGACCAGATGGTGACGATGATCTTTGCCGGCCACGACACCACGACCACGACCCTCACCTTCGCGTTCTGGGCGCTCGCCAACAACGACGACGTCCGCCAGCGCTTCCACGATGAGGTCGACACGCTCGACGGTGCGCCGACGCTCGACGACCTCGACGACCTCGAGGTGACCGACAACCTCGTCACCGAGACGCTGCGGATGTATCCGCCAGTGTACTCGCTGCCCCGGGTGACGACGGAGGAGGTCGTCGTCGGCGACCACCGGGTTCCGGAGGGCGAGACCGTCGCCTTCCCGATCCGGCAGATCCAGCGCGACGAGCGGTGGTTCGACGACCCCGACGAGTTCCGGCCCGCCCGGTGGGACGGGGACCTCCGCTCGGAGATCCACAACTTCGCGTACGCCCCCTTCAGCGGCGGCCCGCGGATCTGTATCGGCCGGGAGTTCGCCCTGCTCGAGGCGAAGCTCACCCTCGCCACGATCGGCCGGGAGTTCGACCTCTACTGGCTCGGCGAGAACGAGGCGGACGGCGAACCCCCGACGGCCCCCGAGATGACCCTCCGGATGGCGCCCGGCCAGGAGTTTCTCGTCACCGAGCGGTAGGCCGCCGGATGGCCGTCGGCCTCCGGTTACAGCACCCGCTCGACCTCGCCCATGGTCTCCAGCACGTGGTCGGGGTCGACCTCGCTGTCGGCGACGTCCCCGCGGTCGGTGACACCCGAGAGCACCAGCACAGTCGTCATCCCGGCACGCGCCCCGAGCAACAGGTCCGTGTCGAGCCGGTCGCCGACAACCAGGCAGTCCTCGGCGGGAACGCCGAGCCGGTCGAGTGCCAGGTCCTGTGCGACGGCGGAGGGTTTGCCGAGGATTCGGTCGGGTTCACGCCCGACGGTCCGGGCGAGCGCGCCGACGATAGCCCCCGACCCGGGGACGAGCCGGCCGTCGTCGTAGGGGATCGCACGGTCGGGGTCCGAGCCCAGGAAAACCGTCTCCTCGTCGACGGCGTCCATCGCGTCCATCATATCGTCGTAGTCGAAGTCGTTCGTCCAGGAGCCGAGCAGGACGGTCGCCTCGGCGGGGTCGTCGGTGAGCACGACCCCGGCGGCCCGGAGTTGCTCGGCCAGCCCCTCGTCGCCGACCAGCAGAACAGGCTCCTCGGCGTGGTGCTCGACGAGGTAGTTGGCCGTGGCAACGCCGGCCGAGCAGGCCTCCCCCTCGCGGGCGTCGACCCCGAGTTCCCGGAGGCGCTCGACGTAGGCCGCCCCGTCCTTCGTGGGGTTGTTCGAGAAGAAACACAGCGCACAGCCGTGTTCGCGGAGAGCGTCGACCCCCGTGGCCGCGCCGGGAACGAGGTCGTCGCCGCGGTAGACAGTGCCGTCCAGGTCGACGATGGCGCCGCTGACCATGGGTATGGAACCGGCTGGGCGAAAATAACGGCAGCGGTCGGGTCACGGCGACCCCTCCGTCGCCTCACTGCTTTGTCTGTGACACCCCCCGCTTGAGCCGGTCGGTCGGTCACTCGGCGGGGGACTGAAACGCCCGTTCGAAGCGGTTGATCGCCTCGTCGGCGCCGATGATGACGAGCGTGTCCCCGGCCTGAATCGGCGTGTCCGGTCCGATGTCGCTGACGGTGTTCCCGTCCCGGTCGATCGCTATCACCGTACAGTTGGTTCGGTCCCGGATGTTTGCCTCCGCGATGGTCGTGCCCGCGAGCTCTCCCGCCTGTTTCCGAACGACGTTGACCTGTTGCTCCGGCGACACCACGTCACGGTTCTCTAGCAGCCGCGAGGCCGACATCCGGCCGGTCACTCTCGCCAGCGACAGGACGTAGTCGGCCCCGGCGCGGTACGTCTTCGAGACGTCGGCCTGCTGTTCGACCCTGGCGAGGATCTGTGTGTCGGGTGCCAGGTCACGGACCACGAGCGTGACAAACTCGGTCGTGGTGTCGTCCGGCAGCGCGAGAATAACGGTATCGGCCCCCTCGACGCCGGCGTCGAGGAGGGTCTCCGGGTCGGTCGCGTCGCCGACCACGTCGACGCCGTCGGCGCCGTTCTGGTCGATAACCTCGTGGGGGACGCCGGCCTCCTCGAGTTCGGCGGAGACGGCTTTGCCGACCTGCCCGTACCCGATAACGACCGTCTGGCCGGCCGCGAAGCCGCGAACCGATGCCTGTGTCATCTCGGCGAGCCGTTCCAGCTGGTCGGTGCGGCCGGAGACGAGCAGGATACTCCCGTCGATCAGCTCCGCGTCGGGCGGCGGTGCAGCGATGAACTCGCCACGGGCCCAGACCCCGATGACGTTGGCCCCCGACTGTTCCCCGATACCGCTCTCGGCCAGTGTCATCCCCGCGAACCGGCTGTCGCGGCGGATCGAGACCTCCGCGAGCTGCAGGCTGTCGCCGATCTCCACCGCGTCGACCATCCCCGTTCGCCCGGCCGCGGTCACCTTCGCCGCGAGGCTGTTGCCCAGCAGCTGTCGGGGCGAGAGGACGGCATCGGCCCCGGCCAGTCGGTGATACCGCTTTGCCTCCGGGCTCTCGACGACGCTGATGACGGGCACGTCGTCGGTGACCTCCTTCGCGGTCAGGACGATACTCGCGTCGACCTGGTCGGACTGGTCGGCAAACAGGGCACGGGCCGAGGGCAGACGGGCGGCGTCCAGCCCCTCCGCCGATTCGGGGTCCGCCCGGATGACACGCTCCCCGACCTCGTCCAGTTCCTCGGCCCGTTGGAGGTCGGGCTCGACGATGACGTACGGGATGTCGTTGGTCTTGAGTTCCTCGATGAGCGCGTCCGCGCGTGTCGTGTCCGAGCAGATCACAACGTGGTCGGTGAGGTCCGTCTCAAGCTTCGAGGGGGCCGTCGTGGACAGCGCGTTCTCCACGACCGGGCCGACAAACACCGGCAGCGCGCCGACGAGCAACGCCATCCCGAGGAGGTCGGCGACGGTGATGAACGCCTGCATCTCCGCGCTCTCCCACGGTGCGTCCCCGCCGAAACCGGTCGTGGTGAACATCTCGACGGCGAACTGCAACGAATTTAGAAACGTCCGCGGTCGCCCCTCGTAGACCCTCATACCCAGCTGATATCCGCCCGCCGTTATGATAATCGCCGCAAACAGAAGCACCAGGTATCCGAGTGCGCGTCGTTGCCAGGTCCGGTCGGCCATGGAGTGACTGTGCCGGTGGCCCCACATGACCGTTATTATCTCAGCCAGTTGCCCCGGCCGCCTGAGACGCCAATGCCGGGGACCCGGTGACCGGGGCCCGGATACGGCGGTCCGTGTCGGCCTGCCGTGGCCCGCGTCGCTCGTGGGTTCGTACAGACTGTACGCCCCGTGTGCGATACGGACGAACCTGCACTGAGTGTGGAGTCGGTGGGGTGCCGGACACAGCGGCCGTCCTCAGCACGGGGTCGGGGTCGGTATCAGGAGCAGCGTAGCCAGGGTGACCTGACCGACGGACCGGCCAGGCCGCGTGCCACAGACGGGCTGTACCGTGGGCTCGAACGACCCTTCTGTGCCCGGGGCTCATACTGCTGGCTGTAACTGTTTTAAGATATCCGCGACCCCGGGGTCGCGAAATTCTTTACGGACTTACAGCCGGCAGTATCAGTCGGCGGCGCGGTGGAGCGCCCGGCGAAAGCGGCCGTGAACCCGTTCGCGCAACTCCTCGGCGAGGCCGCCGTCGATGTCGACCGCGGCGGCCGCCGACCCGAAGAACCCGCCGCTGCTCGCGGTGTCGACCCGGACCGTTCCGAGGTCACGGCGGCGCTGGAAGACCGACTGACTGTTCGCGACCGTCTGGACCCGGTCGTAGGGGACGACCACCGTCTCCCGGCGCCAGAAGCCGTTACGGGTCACGAAGTACGACTCGCCGACGTGGTAGCCACGGTGTCGCCAGGCCAGGTGTGCCGCGGGCGGGACCGCGGCGAGCAGGCCGGCGGCCAGATACCAGAGCGAAAGCCAGCCGGTGAGCGCGTTGACCACCCACAGCCCGGCGAGCAGCCCGGCGACGGCGAGGGTGTACCGGGCGGCGTAGCGGGTCCGGGCACGCCGGGGCGGCCGCTCGAACTCCACCGCGCCGACCGGTTCCACCTCGCGGGCCAGCGCCAGCGCCCGCTCCCGTTTCGCCAGCGGAACCGCCGACTGCGCGCCGCCGTCCTGGCCGGGGCCGTACCCCGCGGTCTCGATGACCAGCGTGGCGTAGCCAAGCGCCCGCGCCAGGACGTTCTCCCGGAGCCGTAGCGTCTGCACCTTGTCGACGGGGATGGTGC
>JAQCNN010000152.1 GCA_028275005.1 Salinirussus sp. | reverse complement strand
GTCGTCCTGGCCGACGAGATCAACCGCGCACCCCCGAAGACCCAGGCCGCCCTGCTGGAGGCGATGGGTGAAGGCCAGGTGACCGTCGACGGCGAGACCCACGACCTCCCCGACCCCTTCTTCGTCATCGCGACCCAGAACCCCGTCGAGCAGGAGGGGACCTTCGGGCTGCCGGAGGCCCAGCGGGACCGGTTTATCGTGAAGACCGCGATGGGGTACCCCGACTTTACCGGTGAGCGCGAACTGATCGACCGTCGAGCCGACCGGACGACACAGGCGCCGACCGCCGAGCCGGTCCTCGAGGGCGGGGAGGTCCCCGCACTCCAGCGCGTCCCCGAGTCGGTCGCGGTCGACGACCGCCTCCGGGACTACGTGGTCGAACTCGGGCGGGCGACCCGGACGGACGACCGCGTCGAGGTCGGGGTCTCCCCGCGGGGCATCCAGCGACTGTTCGAGGCCGCCCGCGCCCGGACGGTCGTCGACGGCCGGGACTACGTCGTCCCCGACGACATCAAACGCGTCGTCGAGCCGGTCTTCACCCACCGGCTCGTCCTGACCGCCGACGCCAGCGTCCGCGGGGCCGACCGGGAGACTATCCTCGCGGACGTGCTCGACGGTGTCCCGGTGCCGGGGTCCGACGGTCGCCCCGCCGACGCCCGCGACGACCAGCCGGGCCGCGAGCCCACCGGCAGCGACGGCCAGGGCTGGGAGTAGTGTTACCGGAGTGCGGCGACGAGCAGGACGGCACCGGCGAGGGCGGCCACGAGCCCGGCGACCGCGGCCGGTGAGGGGTCGACCGCCCGGCCGGCGAGGACCGCCCGCACCGCGAGCGCCGCGCCGACGCCGACGACGCCGACCGCGACAGTGCCGCCTATGTGGACGAGTTCGCCGCTACGGGTGCGGGCCCGCCGTCCGACTTCCTCGCCGAGGGTCGTGCCGTACTCCCCGGCATCCCAGACCAGCAGGCTCACCACCAGGCCGCCAAACACCAGCGGGGCCGGTGTCTCGAGTGTGCCCGCAAAGACCGTCGCGAGAAAGAGCCCGGCGCTTGCCGTTGCAAAGCCCGCCCGCCGGCTGGAGAGATACCCCAGCCACAGCAGGAGTCGGCCGGCCAGCACGAGCAGGCCGGCGACGACGAGACAGGCAGTCATCAGCCCGAGGACGACCGTCTCGGGCCCGTAGAACTCCCCCACCGACCCGGTGACCTGCCGGAACTCGGTGGCAAAGACGGAGGGGAGCCGCCCGGCAACCTCGGCCACCAGTCGGTCGAAGGCCGGCGCCGCGACGGCCAGCGCGGCCAGGGTGAGCACACCGCCGACGAGGACGGGCCCGACCCGTCTGGCCGCGCCCGTCAGCGACGCCCGAACAGCCCGTCGGAGCAGCCGCGTACCCGCCACTACGGCGGCTGCGACGAGCCCGACGGCGACCAGCGGTGTCCGCAGGGCTGGCGCGCCGGTCGGCCCGGCGAGCAGGTCGGCGACACCCGGGCCGACGGCAATCGCCAACCGGGCGGGGGTGCGAAACTGTACGTCCACGTACAGCCCCGCGAGCGCCGCCCCGAGGGTGGCGACCCCGACGTACAGCAGCACCCGGTCGACCGTCCCGAGACGCCGGGTACCCACCCCGCCGACGCCCCTGTCGGCCAGCAGTTCGGCGACCGGCAGGGCAGTGACCGCCGCCCGCACCCCCATCGCCGCCGCCGAGACGAGCACGAAGAAGCTGGCAACGTGTAACCCCGGACCGGGTGTGGCGAGCCACCCGACCAGCCCGGTCACCGTGCCCACCGGTGTGGCGCCGGGCCCCGGGCCCCCGGTAGCCTCCGAGAGGACCGCCCCGCCGGCCGCGACGGCCGTGACGGCGAACGGCACTGTCCCGGTCCGCACGACCGTCCAGTAGTACCGCGACAGCGTCGCCGGGCCGACGACGCTCCGGACACCGAGCACGGCCCCGAGTACCGCGAGCACGCAGCCGACGACGATACCGAGCCGGCTGACCAGCAGGAGCGCGTTGACCGCGATCAGCCCCGCGTCCGGCACCGGGAAGTACACCTCCACGAGCACGAGCGCCGTCCCGACGACCCCGATGACGAACCCGGCGCCGACGGGAAAGGCAAGCAGCCCGCCCGCGACCTGGCCGACCGTCCGGAACCGCTCACTGGAGACCGCCCAGAACCCACCTGCAAGCGCCAGCGCGCCGGCGATAGCAACGAGCGCGGGAACGAGTGCCGGCCCGACACGGCCGAGCAACACCGCGACGAGGCCGACGGTCCCGACTACCACGATGGCCACGCTGGTCCGCGTCGGGAGTGTCCGGTCCTCGTGACGGCGGGCGACGTCGGTGTCCGGGGGGTCAGGTGTCGTGCTCATCGGAGGAGGTGTGGCAGCGAGCGTCGGAGTGCGTGGTCGATGGACTGTCCGAGCTGCCAGCCGGCAACTGTCGCCCCGGTCCGCTCGAGCCTCCGCAGGCGCAGGTTCCGCCGGAGGCTGCCGACGCGCTGCCCGACGGTCCGGCCCTCGGTGATATCCGGGCTGAGGACGACCTGTGGGTAGCCCCGGACGGAGAGTGCCCGGCAGAAGTCGACCGGCCAGCCGTCGACCAGGGGCGTACAGACGACGACCTGGGCGTCCGGGGGGAGCCGGGCCAGCAGCCGGTTCGTGCGCTCCTCGTCGGGGTCGGTGGCTCCGGCTCCGACTCCGACTCCGACTCCGGTGCTGTCGGTCGGTCCACCCGGTCGCCCTCGGCCGTCCGCGACAACTGCCGTCGACGGCGCCTCCCCGGCTTCGCGCTCGCCGACCCCCTGGGCGGCCCGAAACACCCGCTCGGCGTGGGCCGTCCGGTTGCGACCGTTGCCGTCGACCCAGGGGAGCCCGTCGGGGCCGACCAGCCCGTCTAGCCCCTCCGCCTCGAGGCCGACCGCGGTGACGGTCGGGGTGATACCCGAGCGCTCGAGGGCGTCGTAGAGCCGCTGACCGGCGTAGGCGGCGAGTTCCGCCCCGGTCGGGTAGCCGGGTGCACCGGTCACCCGCCCCACCGGCCGGGCGTCGACGACCAGCACCGTCCGGGCAGCCTGTTCCTCCCGGTACTGGACGGTGACGAACTCGCCGGTCTTCGCGTAGTGGCGCCAGTCGACACGGGTCATCGGGTCGCCGGGGCGGTACGCCCGGGTGGCGTGAAACTCCAGGCCGCTGCCCCCCGAGTCGGTCGGGAGCGTCCCCACCCGCGGGAGCACAGCGTCGTCGAGTGGGGGCTCACGAACCGTGTTCGTCCCGACGAGGCGGCGGTCCCCGTCCGCGGCCACCGTCGCCGTGGCCCGCTCACCCCCGGCGGCCGACCGCAGCCGGACCGCCGGCTCGGCAAACTCGTACTCGCCGCGCTTGGCGACCATCTCGTAGCTGACGGTCGTCGACCCGTCCGGCGGGAGCGCGGCACAGACCCGCGGGGACCCCGACGTGACCGCCAGCTCCTCGGGGACGCCGTCGATGACCCTCACGTCCGGCAGCGCCCGGTCGCCGGTGTTCGTGACGGTCAGCTCGACACCGACGGCCTCGCCGGGTGCGGGGTCCGACCGGTCGAACGCCCGGGTCACCCGCACGCTCGCCCCCTCGGGGACACCCGACAGCGTCCCGTAGAGGACGTAGACCAGCGGGACCGCCGCCCCGGCCAGCAGCGTCGACGAGGCATAGAGCAGGCCGACACTCAGGAGTGTCAGCGTCGCCACGAGCCCGACCGTCCACCGGCGAACGCGGACCCGGCTCACGTCTCCCCCCCCAGCCGCTCGACGGCCTGGACGGTTCGCTCGACCCGACGAGCCCGCTCGCGCTCGGGGACCAGCCACAGCCGGACCCGGCCGCCGAGCCCGGGCTCCGGCCCGCTCTCACCGGCCAGGAATGCGGCGGCGACGGGGTCGTCCGTCCAGGCCCCCGTCCTGACTGCCTCGCGGGCCTGCTCGCGGTCGAGCTCCGCGTACTCGGCGTAGACGTCTGTCGCCGTCCGGGCGAGCCTCCTGTGTGCCTCCTGGAGGGCGGCCCCGCCAACCTTGCTCGCCCGGTCGACGGTCGCGTCGAGGTCGGCCCCTGCCAGCCGCCGACGGTCGGCGGTGACGGCCTCCGGCGGCGCCTCGGTCACGGTCGCGAACCGACGGTCGGCCGGGTCCTCGGGGGACAGCGTCTCCCCGCTCGAACGGGCCGCGACGGCGAGGTACAGCCCCGTCACGCCGCTTGCCAGCAACACCGCGCCGGTCGGCTCGACCCCGCCGACCGCCTCGACGGCCCGCCGGACCGGCCCGACCGACCGGACGGTATCCGGCAGGAAGACCGCGACCGCGCCGGCGGCCGCCAGTACCGCGCCGAGCAGGCCGAGCAGGCTCCGGGCCCCCATCACTCCCGGTCCCCGGCCGTGTCCGTGGCTGTCTCACTCCCCTCAGTATTCCCGCCCGGCCCGGTCGGTGGGCCGCCGACTGCCGTCCCGCCGTCCGTCGCGGCCCCCGTGCTGGTAGCCGTGTCCGCGTCGGCGCCCGCGTCCGGGTCGCCGGCGCGTTCGACCGCCACGAGCGCCGACTGGACCCGCTCGAGCCGGCCGTCGGTCGGCCGGCCGCCGTACTCCACCTCCCGGAAGGTGTCCCGGAGTGTGCCGACGGCACCGGCCGGGAGCCCGTCGCGCTCGACCGCGTGGGCGGCGAGCTCACCCGGCGTCTTTGTCTCCGGGCGCCGGACGCTGAGCCCATCGACGAGTCGCCGCCAGGCCGTCCGGACAGTCACCTGCCCCTCGTCCGTGCCGCTCGCAGTGACGCCCCTCCCGCCGGGTGACCGTCCTGGCCGGCGCCTGCGGTACCACACCCCCAGCCTCGCCCGGAGGTCGGCGACGCTCGCCCGCCCCTTGAGGAGGGCCGCCAGCGCCCCCGCCGTCTGCCGGAGGCTGGCGAGCCCGGCCCGGAGCAGGTCACCGCCACCGGTCACAAGCATCACGAGCGCGAGCTGTGCGTATTTGACCGCCAGGCCGGGCAGCCGTCGAACCAGCGCCAGCAGGCCACGTGGCCCGTGGCCGAGTCGCATGGCCCCGACGACCAGTCCACCGACCGCGGCCGCCAGCCCGGCCAGGACGAGCAGGAGGTGGACGAACAGCCTGTCGACGGTCTCGCGGGCGGTCAGCGACCCGTCGCTGACGGCCACCGCGGCGCTGCCCGAGAGCGGGAGTGTCACCGTCGCGGTCCCGTTGATGCCCGTGGTGGCGACCTGCTCCCCGTCGACCGAGACGGGCGCGCCGGCGAGGCGCTGGTCACCGAGTCGGGCCGTGACAGTCGCCTCGGTCAGCGGGAGTGCAAGCGGCGCCGTCGGCTCCACCTCGACGGACAGCGCGGGGACCTCGACGGTCGTCTCCCCGCTCACCGGCCGGCGCTCGACTGTGACGGTGACGTTGCCTGTCGTGGGGGGTAGGCGCACGTCGGCGCGGCCGTTGTCGTTGGTCCTCGTGACAGTCTCGCCGCCGACGCGGACCGCCGCGTCCCGCACGGGGAGCCGGTCGATGCTGGCGATAACGGTCACGTTCCCGCCGGCGCGTGGCTGGCCGGCGACAGCCACCGTCGCGTCCGTGTCGACCGGGTAACTGACCGTGTCCTCGGTGGGGCCGACAGTGACCAGGGGTTGGCCGGACGGGGCCGACGGGCCGGCCCCCAGCCGGACCGCGGTCCGGCTCTCGTCCGGTACCCCGGTCGCGTTCGCCGGCTGGTCGACGTAGACGAGGTTTCGCTCCGACGTCTCGACGTCGATTACGAGCCGGTCGGTGTAGGGGACAGTCGCGACGAGGCGCCCGTCGTCACCGGTGACCCCGACCGCCTCGCCGTTGAACAACACCCGTGCCGCGGTCACCGGCGAGGAGTTCTCGGTGAGTGTCACCGTGACGTTCGCGCCGGGGACAGGTCGCCGGTCCAGTGACACCTGGACCCCCTCCTCCGTCCTGCGGCTTGGCCCCTCGTCCCCGCCGTGGTCGGGGTCGACCGTACTGTCGCCGGGCGTGAACGTCTCCTCGGGGCTCCCCCGCTCGCGGGGGTCGTAGTCGGCGGCGGGCTGTTGCTCCTCGACGGCCGACTGCTCACTCCGGAGGCGGGCACCGCCTGGGGTGGGGTCGAACTTCACCCAGCCGACCCCCTCGAAGTAGACCTCCACCCAGGCGTGGGCGTTGAGACTTCGCACCTGATAGGTGCTCTCGGCGACCTGCTGACCCGTCGAGTAGCCGACGACGTAGCGGGCGGGCACCCCCTGTGAGCGCAACATTACGGCCATCGACGTGGCGTAGTACTCACAGTAGCCCCGCTCCATCTCGAAGATGAAGCTGTCGGCGATGTCCTCGCCCCGGCGGGAGGCGTTCAGCGAGTACTCCTTGTTTGCCTCCAGCCAGGCCTCGACTGTCTGTGCGGTCTCGTATGGGGTGTCGGCGTCGGCGGTGAGGTTGTCGGTGAACGCCCCGACCCGGTCGGGGACGCTGTCGGGAAGAGTGGCGTACCGTTCCTCGACCGCGTCGGGGTAGTCCTGCCCGGCTGACCGGAGGACCGCCGGGTCGCGGGACGGCCGGTCGCTGGTAGCGGTGAAGCTCGTTCCCGGGGGGAGCTCCTCCGTCGGTACGACCGCACGACGGTCGGTGACGGCGATGTCATCGAGCCCCTCGACGGTCCGGGGCCGCCAGACCGTCGGGAGTGTCGTCGCCGAGCGGTTCAGGCTCACCTCGTAGGTCGTCAGGCTCCCGTTCGCGCTGCTTCCGGCGATCGGCCCGTCGTAGGGGGTGGTGTCGCCGCTGCGGGCCCAGCCCGAGCCGGCGTACTCGTCGTACGCGCCGGTTCGCCAGTAGGCTGGTTCGGTGCTCCGGACGGTGAAGTGGTCCGTCGCGTCCTGTGACCGGAAGGCGTTCTCGTCGATGGGGCCGCCAACGCCGGCAAAGGAGCCGGGGTTCAGGGCGCCGAGGCCGCCACCGTCGCCGTCAGACCCGGAGCCGCCGGAGCCCCCGTCCGGAACCTCCGCACCCCCGCCGGCGACCGCGCCGTCGGGTAGTGTCGACTCGATGGGGCTCCCGGCGACGCCGTCACCCTCGCCGGTCGACAGCGCCGGCACCACCGTCCCGGCGACGACCACCGCGAGCAGACAGCAGGCGACCAGCAGGACGCGGGCGTACTCCCGGGACGCTCCGGTCCCGAACTCTGTGTCCTCGGCCATATTCAGGGCGGCGTGTTGGCCATCCTTGTGGGGCGCGGTGAATAACGGTGACGCTCACCCAAACAGCGCCTTCAGCCTCGGGGCTCCGGAGTGGGACTTTTGCCCGCGCCGCCCCGAACCCGGGTATGGACGCACACCTCCGGGCCGGCGTCGCCATCTACAACGCCGGCGGCTACCACGCCGCCCACGACGCCTGGGAGGACCACTGGCTCGACCTGGAGTCGGGCACCGCCGACGAGCGCTTCCTCCACGGCCTGATCCAGTTCACCGCCGCGGTCTACCACGCGACCGAGGGCAACGACTCGGGGGCGACCGGGCTCGCCGGGAGCGCACAGGAGTATCTCGCCGACGTTCCCGCCGACTACCGCGACCTCAACGTCGGCGACGTCCGCGAGTTCCTCGCCGCCCTCGAGGCTGACCCCGACCTCCTCGCGGACCGCGACCCACTCACGCTCTGTCACGACGGCCGGCAGCCCGTGCCCGGGACCCTGGACCTCGAAGCGACCTGCGTCGCCGCGGAGGTGGTCGCCGAGGAGGGGGGATACGACGAGGCGACCGTCGCGGACGCCGCCGCGTACGCCCGCGCCGACGCCGCCGACGAGACGACCGGGAGCCCCTTCCTGCCGCTGGTGTTCGACTTCGTCCGCGACCCCGAGCACCGTGATATCATCTTCCAGCGTCTCTCCGAGCACGTCGGGCGGCGCCGCAACCGCGAGGACGACGTCACCGGCCTCTTCGAGTGAGGGGCGGACAGCTCCTCCAGTTCGCGGCTGCACCCCGAACGCGGCCTCACCGAGCCGACGGCCACGGCCACCGTCCGCGGTGACAGCCCGACGGCCACCGACACCGCCGCCCGGTCTCTCCCGCTCACACCGGCCGGCCTCGGGTGAACGAAATTTCGGTAAACACGCCCCAAAACACGACTGTCGACTCGTCAGGACGGCTGCGCCGCCGACTGCCCCACCCTCGGACACTTCTCAAAGGCCGCCCTCGACGGCACGACTGGTCAATGATGTCACCGCCTCAGGCGCTGAGACGGCTATCTGGAGCGGTGACGCAGGGTCGGCGCCGAGTACGAAGCTTTACCAGGGAGAGCGAACGTAGTTTCAGATGTCCTATGGGTGTGCTCGACCTGCTTCCGTTCGTGGGTGGCGGAGTCGTTCACCACGAGTGTCGCGACTGTGGGACGAACCTACAGCGCAAGCGACCAGCGTGTCCGGCCTGTGGCGGGGATATCGTGACGCATCGAATAAAGGGGTGAGTCCGGTCCGGCGCCGTCCGCGCGCCGTTGCCCGCCCGGTCCCACAGACCGACGTATTCGGTGTCGCCAGTTTGCGGCGCTGTCCTGGCGGCCCGCCCGGCAACGAACGACACAAGCGGACCCTTCCGGCAGGTGCCGAAACACGGCTCGTGGGTCAGCCGCGGGCACCTACACCCATACTGCTGGCTGTAACTGGTTGAAGATATCCGCGACCCCGGGGTCGCGAAATTCGTCACAGACGTACAGCCGGCAGTATCAGTCCGCGGCGGGGACCTGCTCCTCGGTCACGGTCACTTCGTCACCGGCGTCGTCTGTGTCGCTCCGCCAGCGAACCAGGCCGTACACGGCGGCAATTGCTACTGCAACGATACCTGCGATGGACTTCTTGCTGAAGTTCATGTCCGTATCATCGGTCAGGCGGTGTGTACTTCAACCGAGGCTGCGTGTTGCAGGGTCTGCAAGAGCGTGTCTGATACTGCTGGCTGTAACTGGTTGAAGATATCCGCGACCCCGGGGTCGCGAAATTCGTCACAGACGTACAGCCGGCAGTATGAGGCGGGTCCTCAGGGCACCCGTCACCCCCGACACAGTCCCCCCAGCCCTGCCCGCGGTGGCTCTCCCGTCGGTGCGGCTGTCCCGTGGAACCCGGCCTCCGCGACGCAGTGTGACAGAGTTGGGGCAGAGCGACGGCGACTTTCAACAGTGATACTCAGAGGCGAACAGCCATCCGACTGACCGGGGTCGCTTGAGTGTGGACAATCGACAACCAACCCGTAGGACGCTGTTGGCGGGGGTCTCGGCCGGCCTCACACTGGCACTTGCCGGGTGTAGCTCAGACGGTAGTGCAGCGGACGACAACGACGTACAGGACTCGGACGGAGACGGTGTCGTCGACAGCGAGGACTACGCACCGAGAGACCCCGCTGTTCAGCGTGAATCGGACGTACAGTCCGGCGGCGGGACTGCGGGTTCGACCGAAAACGGCGGGTCAGCCGGCTCGTCGACCGACTCCCAACCACAGACGACCACAGAGGTAACCTACCCCTCCTATTCGGGCGCACACAGCATCTCAGCGAGGGAGAACTTCTGGGCGTGGGAGTTCTCGGTTGCCGCGGAGTTCAGCCTGACATACCGCGCAATCAATCAGCGGGACGAGAACTACGACTTCGACATGCTGCTGTATCCGCCGTCGGAATTCGAGGAGTACCGTGCCCTCGCAAACGAGGTCCGGGAGGGGATTCGGCCACAGTACATGGACGGCTCCGCGCCCGACGTTAACTCCGGCGTCGAGGTGACCGACATCCGGCTACCAGCGGGGACATACTACCTTGTCATCGACAACACGGACCTGAGTGACGCCGGTGACTGGGGCACCGAGGACACACGGCGTGTCAGACTCGAAGCGACCACGACATCGGTGTAATCCGGTCGACGGGGGAGCCTCGACCCCGATGACAGCGCAGGTCGCCGGAGTATCAGGCCACTGTTTGTACCATAGTCCAGATCCAAGCTCCGTGCGGTGAGACACCCCCGAACCGGCGGTGGCGTGCGACACTCTCACGTACGAGCGCCGTGAACGTCAGCGCGTTGTAGGCGAGGCCACAGGTCGGAGCCGTGACTGCGCCGGTCGCCAGCACGTGGGGAGGGGCTCAATATCACGCTCGGTCTCGGTCGCACTCAGCGCCGCTGATTGCCCTGTGGGGGCTGTTGCCCCTGTGCGCCTTGGGGCGGTTGTTGTGGCGTGGCGGCACCGCCGATGTCCTCGGCGGCTCGGTTCCCTCTTTCAACCCCGTCAGCAACTACCTTGTACAGCGACCCCAGGACCCCCGCGAAAATTATCAACACTCCCAGGAGGACAACCCCCGCCGAAAGAAGCAGTTGTCCGGCCCCTGGCCCAGCCCCAAATCTGCCACCGCCACTGTTCAGTAGTAGGAAACCAACGACCGCAACAACAATACCGATAATCAGTACGCCGAGCGCATACCCAATCAGTCTGAATCCGTACTTGATACCGCCGAGTACGCTAACTGCGGCCATACACCTATTTTCATTTCAATGTCTAATAATTGCTCTCTTGAATGAGATTATTACCGCATTACTATACAACTAAACCCAATATGTACCCCGCCTGCCGTGCCGACCCTCGGTGGGTGACGATTGGCTCTCGCGGTCATCCCAACCAAACGGGAGGGGGCTGTTCGGCGCGAAGACTGACTTCTATTATCGATGACGCCGACTTCTATAAGCAGTAGGCCAGTTCAAGCGTAGCGGCCATCGTCTGGTCAGCAGAAGTTCTGGGTAACGTAGATTTTCTGACGACCGTCCACGTTGGCGACAGCGACGCCAACCCCTTCATTTCGCCAGTAATCTTGGAGGATGTTCTCTCGGTGACCCTGTGAATTCATCCACTGCCGGACAATCCCGTATCCGATTTTGGTCTCGTTTCCGTTGTGGTCCACTGTCTCACCTGAATCCGTCATGACATCCGCATCGGCGAAAGTGTACGCGATGTTCTCAGCGCCCGATGCGTACTGCGAGGCGTCAATTGACACACGGCAGTCGTAATTAGCAGTATCGTATCGGTCGCTGAAGTCACTGCCATCTGGGGCGTCGTGGGCAAAGTAACCACGTTTAGCCATATCTTCACTATGCCCGTTAGCGATGGTTTGCAACCGCTGATCGTGATTGAGTGGCTGTAATCCTCGCTGCTGACGCATCTGGTTCACTCGCTCGTGAACAGCCAACTCAATAGCAGTCTCATTGAGACTGTCGGCAAGTGCCCCACCGCTGTTAGATTCTGATGAATCTCCCGCGTCGTCCCCACCACCCGCGGGACTGCCACCACCGCCTAATGCTGCGAGGGATGCAACCCCCTCAAGCGCCGTTTCGGCACCGTCATCCAACGGCACAACTCCTGTTCCAACGGTGCCTGCGAAAAAGAACAACCCGATAACAGCAAGAAGAACCACTATTGGATTTGTTACGACAGAATAGATTGGGCGAAGGACCCACCCGACGGTTGTTGCCAGCAACGAACCGACTGCCGAGAAAGCAACGACGATTTTGCTCAAAATAGATCCACCCCTTGCCTCGTCGGCGTTTGAGATCATTTCGTCAGCCGCCTCAACATCGTTTGAGATTGTCGAGACCGTCGGCGATGATGCTGTTGGAGGCTCTTTTGACGAAGGCGATTTGTGATCGGAAAGATCCATCGGCTCGGGGTCTTCGACATCGGAACTTTCGTCTCGCGATTCGGTCTGCTCGGACGCGCGTTCACCCAGCGTTGAGGGTGCATCCGACTCAAAGAGACGCTCGGACTCTCCTATGACGAACAGTGGACAGTTGTGCTGTTCGGGCAAACGACACTCCGCACAGTGGTGCTGCTCACAGTAATTGCACTCGTACCGCGGCGAATACTGCTCACCACAGAAGTCGCAAGTAGCCACTAAATTGGGTCAACGTAGTAACGGATATGTATGTTTGTATCAAATCGACTTTGCGAATCAATAGTCGCTTTGTCAGGTGGTAGCGAGGTAGCCTTTCATTGAGCAAATTTGGATGACGCTGTGGGTAACTACTCAGATACTTTGGCGCTGGATAGTCTCTAAATTCTCTTTCCCTCGCAAGAGATCGTTAGAAGACACTGCGTAATTTCGCTAACAACCCAGCATCATCTCCATCGGGGACGCGACTGAGTCGTTCAGACACATCAGCTTGGATGTCAGGGTGTGCATTCAGGTACTCGGAGAGAATCCACGTCGAACCCGTTTCACCGTACTCGAATATTCCATCTGCACGGAGTTCGTCAGTCAAAAGTTTCCCACGGGCTAAGCCATCAGCTTGTGACTGCTCCTGCCCACCCTTGTCGTAGTGACCGTCGACGTTCACCAATACGTCATACTCACGATCCCCGCGGACTACTACTCCGCTTTCGCGGATGTTGGCGAACGCTGAGCGACAGCCCTGACAGTAGTGGTAGTCTCCCTCACGGGCGGCATCAGTAAACGCGCCACAGCGGTCACACTCGGGCATAAAAGTACGTCGCGTACCATTCGCTTATACTTTCTCCCCGTTTGGTTCCCATATAAGAACCAATCTGCTACCAATTTAGCACAAAACACAATACAATCCCCACTGTGCAACTTGTAGATGGACACCTGTGACTACTGTGGTGATGAGTCGGAGCACCCGTTTGGGTGCAACCACTGCACTCAATCGTTCTGTGGCGACCACCGTCTCCCCGAGAATCACGAGTGTCCGCTCTATTCGGCTGGCGGTGAAATCAGCAGCTTCGGCGGCGAGGGTCCAGATACGACGGATAGGCGTGGGACGGGTCGAAAGCGCATTGAACGAGTCAGAAAGAAAGAAACGTCACGGATGAACCCGCCAGCGGTTGACCCACAGAGCAAGGGTGATCACCGCAGCGAGGAGACGGGCGACACCAGTGTTCTCACCTGTCCTACATGCAGTACTAATACACATCAGGTTTTCAACTGTGAGGAGTGTGGACAGACCGTCTGCCCCGATTGCGAGGGCGTCTATGAACACGAATGTCCTGTGGGCGTGACGAAGGACAAAGAGACAGACGAGTCAACTACCTCTTTGGTCGGACGGCTGCTGAGGTTATTCAGGTAACAGACTTACTCAAAAATACTATCTTGAAAAAGTTTCAGTGGGGACCGCGAGAACTGCGAAGCGGAACCGATAGCTGATGTGCGTGAGTTGGACGCTGCGACAGAGAATTAGATTATCGATTGCTCAAGCGTACAATTATCAGCAGTTCAAAGCTCCCAAGAGGCAGTGATATCCTGAGTTAGGTTGACTTGCAACTGGTTCTCTGATGCTGACTCTGGGACTTCAAATTGGACCAGACCGTTTCGCTCAATGTCAGGTGAAATCTCGCCGCCGCTGTACACCTGTTGACCTAAATAAATGCCAGTATCAACTTGTGAGGAGCCAGTAATCAAGCTCATATCGAACGTGTCTGGAACCCTGACTGAGGTTTCCCCTATGTTTTGGGCGAAAATGTCAACTAATATAAACTTGTTCCCTTGGCTGGCTTCCTGCTCAGATTCGTATCCACCAGACGTATATGAGTATCGCTGTGTTTCAGTAACGTCGGTAACTGCCATTTGATACCGAGTCGATTTGGTTCCGAACTCGATAGACTCTCCTTCGCTATTTCCAGTGTAGTCGTATTGTATACGTTCGATTCCTCCCAGCTCAAAGACCCATTCCCCAGTAACTGCTTCACCAAAGTTTGAGAAATCGACCACGATGCGACCTTCTGACTCAGATGGCGGAACAACGAACGATATCTGACCGCTGATGTTAGAGCCAGGGAGCAGTTCATCAGTTGGTGGGTATGAGCGTTGAGTTGTAACGTAAGACTGTTCGTACTGTTGGCTATTGGCAGTAAAGCTGACTGAGGTTGGTGGAAATATAGGCTCCTCGCCTACATTCTCCAAACGAACGTTCGCGATCAGATACGAGCGGTCTGGGCGGTCGGGCGCTGTTGATAAGAGGGTGCCAGAACTGGCAGAGATGATCGCGTCTTGGAGACGAGCGGATGTAATCGTGAATGCTAATTCCTTACCCTGGCCTTCTGTATATACCAGCGTCTCCCCCAGTTGAGCAACCGCTTGCTGGCTTCTTTCCGTCTCTGTTTCTGTCCTTGTCTGTGTCTCTGTCTCTGTCCTTGCTTGCGTCTCTGTTGATGGAGTCGGGGTGTCTACTTGATTCGAAGTATCGTCTTGTTCGGCTGACTCATCGTCGGGGCTCGGCGAACTCACCTGATCGTCTCCAGCACAGCCAGCAACAACCCCTACACCGACTAACGAGGAGTACCGAAGGAATCGTCTGCGGTTCATGTCAACCTGATATATAAACCTTTGGATTAAAAAATCACATATATTCTTCAAATTCGAAATCGAGTTAATCTTATCCTAACGGCGCAGGAAATACAAACCTACTGCCTAACAAAATCTCATATTTGGAAGCCAACATTAAGAAAGATGGTCGCATATCATAAAAAATGTGGTATAAAAATGCAATGACAATACAATTCATAGACGTTCTAGATGGTAACAGTGTCACTGCGGCATCAATTCACCAGCGTCGCTGTCATATCACAGTTGCGCAGGCCCAACTGTGGCACCAGCTATGCGACACTGCACCAGTAGTCCATGTCCCGTAGCCCCGTTTGACAGGAGAGTCTCCCACTGTAAGCTGACGGGGCGAACAGTGGCATCTAATTTTCGTGGGGCGTTAACGGCTGTCAGCGCCGTCAATCACTCTTCTGCGACGCTCCAAACGAGCGAGTCTCCCGACCATCTCGCACTGCATATGACCCACGGAGCTTTCTGAGCCGCTTGTCGGCTGAACACCGTGCTGCAAACTCCCTATATAATTTTCCCGTGAAGTCATACGTGGGTCCAGGGCTCAGGTGGGTAGTGCCAACCCAGGACGGTCCCACCCAGTACGACCGTCGCCAGGGCGGTCGGCGGGACAGACTCGCGTCTAATCGGGAATCTGGGCCCCTTCTGGTAGTTGAACGACCGAAAGAACTAGAACCTCGTAAGTCCATATTCCAGGTGAATCGACGGATGGCGACAACCACCACAAACGGCGCGTATGACTACGTGAGCGATCACCCACGTAGCCACCGCTCACACGCTCGTGCTGATAGTGGTCGTGAAAGCGAAAACAGCCGTCTCAGCCGTCAGGGCCGACGTACTCGGTGCCGTCCCAGTGGGCGGAGTTGTCCTGTGGCTCGTAGCCAAGGGCCTCCCGGGCACGCTCGATGGAGTAGTACTTCCGGTCGTTGTCGGAGAAGAATACGGCGCATTTGCCGGGTTTAAACCCACTAATCGGCTGGTTCGGAGAATACAATGAACGCCCGAACCAATACCTCGAACTCGCGTGAACAGCAACTCGAACCACTTGCACCGGCCCGTGCAAAATCACTCTATCTCAAATCACGAAACGACGAACTTGCGGAACGGTCACTCGGACTTCACGATAAGCACGTCGGGTCGTTTATTGAGTTTTGCGACGAGAGAGGTATCGAGAATCTGAACGACCAGACCGCTCGAACGGTTAACGAGTATCGCCTCGAAATCGGAGAAGACTATCAGCAATCTACCGTGAGTATCTACCTTTCGACAGTCCGCCAATTCGTACGCTTCTGTGAGGGTCTGAACGCGGTGGCTCCGAATGTCTCCGAGCGAATCGTGCTACCCGACCGCGACCGGAATGCTCGCTCAGAAGCTCTTGAAGCCGACGAGGCGAGGCCA
>JAQCNN010000151.1 GCA_028275005.1 Salinirussus sp. | reverse complement strand
GACCCCGACGCCGCCGTTGTTGGCCTCCTGATGAACGACGGGGCCGTCGGGAGACACGGCGAGGCCGCCCAGGCCTACGCCGAGGGCCTGCAGGGGCGGGCTCGCGAACTCGAGCCGACGCTGGCTGCCGACACCGAGCGGGCGGTACTCGAACGGGCAGCCTGGCTGCTCGACGACGAGTTCGGGGCCGACGTGGCCGTTCGACGCGCCGAGGACGGCGAGATGGCGCGGAAGGCAGAGCCCGGGAAGCCGGCGATCTACATCTCCTGACCCCCGAACACCGGGCCGGTCACCCGGCTCGCGACCGCTGTTACTGCTCCAGGCGCGTCACGTCCGACAGCGTCTCCCGGCGGCGGACGACCCGCTCCTCGCTCCCGTCGAGAGCAACCTCGGCCGGTCGTGGCTGTGAGTGAAACTGGTTTGCGAGTTCGTAGCCGTAGGCGCCGGCGGTGCCGACCGCCAGCAGGTCGCCCCGCTCGGGGCGCGCGACCGGCCGGTCCGTACAGAAGATATCGGCGCTGGTACAGCAGGGCCCGCCGACCGAGACGGGCTCTCTCGACCGGTCCGGCGCCGAGAGGTTTCTGATGTGGTGGTAGGAGTCGAACATCGCCGGCCGGACCAGCGTCGCCAGCGAGGCGTCGACGCCGACGACGGTCGAGGCCGGCGCCTCCTTGACCGTGTTCACGCGGGTGAGGAGACACTCGGCGTCGGCGACCACGTACCGGCCGGGCTCGAGTTTGAGCCGGCCGGGGAGGTCGCCAACGGCCCTCCGGACCCGGCGTGCAACCTCGTCCATGTCCAAGGCATCCTCCTCGGGGCGGTAGGGGACGCCGAAGCCGCCGCCGATGTCGACGAAGTCGAGCCCGTGACCGCCCGCGGCCGTCCGGGCCAGGTCGGCAATCTGGGAGATGGCCTCCATGTGGTCGTCCAGGTCCTCACGGAGAACGCCGCTGCCGACGTGGGCGTGGACGCCGACGAACTCGAAGCGGTCCCGGAGGTCGGCGGCCATCCCGGACACCCGGTCGGTCGGAACCCCGAACTTTGCGTCCTTGCCGGTGGCGACCTTCTCGTGGTGGCCCGTGCCGATACCGGGGTTCACACGGAGCGCCACCCGGCCGTCGTAGCCCCGCTCGGCCAGTCGGTCGAAGGTGTCCGCGGCGCCGCCGGTGATGGTCAGCCCCGGGTGCTCGGCCGCGAGGTCGACAGCGTAGTCAAGGTCCCGGCCCGGCGGGTTGACCGCCGTGTACTGGAGGGCGTTCGGGTCCGCGCCGGCCTCGACGGCCCGCTTGAGTTCCCCGGCGGCAGCACACTCGATGTCGGCGCCGGCCTCGAGGAGTGTCTCGAGCACCGCACGGCCGGTGTGGGCCTTTGCGGCGTACATGACGTGCGCGTCGGGGAAGGCCTCGGCAAAGCGGCGGTAGTTCGCCCGCACGCGGTCGAGGTCCAGCACGTACAGCGGGGTGGCGTGCTCGTCAGCCAGCCCGAGGAGGCGGTCGCCGTCCCAGTCGGCCAGCCGGTGTGCCGGGGCCGTCGTCTGACTCATTGTCTCTATGCGGGGTGCGTGGCGACACAAACGTTGTGCTTCCCGTCCGTCTCGGGCTCGACCGCACCCCGGAGCCGTCGTGTAAGCCGTGTCACGACCCTCATGGCCGCCGGTCGAGTACGTCCAGGAACCGCTGGCGGCTCACCTCGGCCCGTATCGCGGGCTTGATCCCGCCCAGATGGACGCCACCCTCGCCGGCCGATTCGGGTGTGAGTCGCTCGACCAGCTCGGACGCCATGTAGTAGTTCGGCCCCTGTCGGCGGTCACTCAGACGAACTGCACGGTCCAGCAGGCCACCCGGCTCACACCCGTCGACAATGACGACCGTCTCCGGCCGGTCGGTGACAGACTCGTCGTGGTAGTAGAGGTCGCCGGCGGCCTGGAACCGCCTTGTGTGTGCGTTCTGCGGGTGGGTCTCGAGCGCCCGACGCTTCGCACCGGGGTCCATCTCCGGGTCGAGGACGGTCGGTTCCGCGCCGACGGTGAGGTAGCCAAACAGGTAGCGGTGCTTCTCGTCGCTGTCCGGGCCACGCAGGCCGGTGTAGAAGGCCACGACATCGCCGGGGTCCAGCCCACGCAGCCGGGAGACGTAGGCCGGCCGGTGCTCACCGTAAGTCAGGGCGTCGAGGTTCGGGTCGTGGTGGACCGGGTGGGCGGCAACTGTGTCGGGGTCGGTGAGCCACCCCCCGTCACTCCCGGGTCGTACACCGGCGAGGAGGTCGGCCAGTGAGCCGTCGCCGTATCGCTGTGGGAGCGACCCGTAGGTGCTCGTCTCGGTCGTCGGCCCCTTCTCGGGGATCGGGACGTACTCGAAGCGGCCGTCGGCGTCGACCTGTGGGACCGGGCGGACGTTGCCCGTGTCCCCGCCAACGCCGCAGAGGACGACCGTCACTCCCGGAGTGCGTCCTCCCGTTCGGTCGCCTCCAGGGTCTCCGCCTCGACGTCCGTGGCGACGACGGCCGGCTTGTACGCGCCCCCCTCGAAGAGGTCGTGGTCCCCGACCGACGACTCCACGTAGCGGATAAACGCCCGGCGCTCCGGCGGCAGGTGGCCGTAGACCACCGTCTCCTCGACCAGGTCGTAGACCGGGATCCGGGGTGTGAGGAGGGTGTTCTCCCCGACGACACTGTTCTCCCCGACGACGAACCCGGAGGTGACACGCGTCCCTGCGCCCAGCGAGACGCCGTCCTCGACGATGACCGGCGCGTGCTCGACCGGTTCGAGCACGCCGCCGATGAGCGTGTTCGCGCCGAGTTTGACGTCGGCGCCGATCTGGGCACAGGAGCCGACCGTGTCACAGGAGTCGACGAGGGTGCCGTCCCCGACCCGGGCGCCGATATTGACGAAGGAGGGGCTCATCATGATGATATCATCGCCGAGATTCGCCCCCCGGCGGACGACCGTCCCGTCGGGCGTGTTGCGCGAGCCACGTGCCCCCAGGTCGGCGGTGTCGGCGAGCGGGAGGACATCGTTGTAGGTGACGCCGCCGTGTTCACGGGCTTCGGTCTCCCGGAGCCCGAAGTTCAGCAGGATCCCCTGTTTGACCCACTCGTTTGCCGCCCACTCGTCGCCGGCCTTCTCGGCGGCTCGCACGTCGCCGGTCTCCAGTGCGTCCAGAAAGGCGTCGAGGGTCGCGTAGGCGTCGCTGCCGGTGTCGGCCGCCGTCAGCCCGTCCTGGTAGCGCCCCCAGAGCGCCTCGACCTCGGATTGCAGACTCATTGGTCGTCGATCACGTCCCCGAAGGTATACCAGCCCGGATCTCTGCCGGCGAGCCAGACCGCGGCGTCGAGCGCCCCCTCGGCAAAGACCGCCCGGTCCTCGGCGCGGTGGGCGATGGTGAGCACCTCGTCGTTGTCGGCCAGGAGTATCTCGTGTTCCCCGCGGACGTTTCCGGCGCGACGGACCAGCACACCGACCTCCCCCTCACCTTCTTGACGGGGCTGGATCCCTTCGCGGCCGTAGACGGTCTCGAAGTCACGGTGCTCTGCCACGGTCTCTAGCACCGTCTTTGCCGTCCCGCTCGGCGCGTCACGCTTGCCGTTGTGGTGGGTCTCCAGCAACTCGAGGTCGTAGCCCGGCAGGGCCTCCAGGGCGGGGCCGAGCGCGCGCAGGAGGGCCTGGATCCCTCGCGAGAAGTTCGTCGCCTTCAGTACCGGCGTTGCACCGCTCGCCTCCTGGACGACCGAGAGGTGACTCTCCTCCAGCCCGGTCGTGCCGACGACCAGTGCAACACCCTCGGCGGCACAGACCTCGGCGAGGCTCGCAGCCGACTCCGGCACGGTAAAGTCCACGATGGCGGCGGGGTCGTGTTCCGCGACCGCACCGGCAACCCCGGCCGGAGGGACAACCGGCACACCGGCCTCGGCGTCGGCGTCGGTGCCGATGGCAAAGCTGACGTCGACATCGTCGCGGTTACGCGCGGTCTCGATGACCCGCTGTCCCATCCGCCCGGTAGCCCCGCTGACCCCGACGTTCATCGGCCGGCCTCCGCGACCTCGCTGTCCTCGTCGCCACGGTCGGGGGCCTCGTACTCCGCGAGCAGTGCGTCGAGGCGCTCGCGGTTCTCCGCGGTGAGGTCGGTCAGCGGCGAGCGCAGGCGGCCGGACATGTGCCCGCGGGTCTCGAGGGCGGCCTTCACCGGAATTGGGTTTGTCTCCCAGAACAGCGCCCGGAACAGCGGGCCGAGTTCGTGGTGGCGTTCCCGGGCCGTCTCGTAGTCGCCGGCGAGTGCGGCGCCGACCAGCGTGCCCATCCGCTCGGGTTCGACGTTTGCGGCGACACTGATGCACCCGGTGCCACCGACCGAGAGTATCGGCAGGGTCTCGCCGTCGTTCCCCGAGAGCACGTCGAAGGCCTGGTCGCGGGTCCGCTCGACGATCTCGCCGACCTGGTTCAGGTCGCCGCCTGCAGCCTTGTAGCCGGCGATGTTCTCGTGGGTGGCGAGTTCCGCGACGGTCTCGGGCTCGATATTCTGCCCCGTCCGACCCGGGACGTTGTAGACGACCTGGGGGACGTCGACCGCGTCGGCGATCGCCCGGTAGTGGTCGAGAAACCCCTGCTGTTCGGGCTTGTTGTAGTACGGCGAGATCAGGAGGAGTCCGTCGGCGCCGGCCTCGACCGAGCGCTGGGACAGCGAGAGCGCCTCGGCGGTGTTGTTCGAGCCGCTGCCGGCGATAACGGGGACGTCCTCGGCCGCGTCGACGGCCGCCTCGACGACCTCGACGTGTTCGTCGTGGCTCAGTGTCGCCGACTCGCCGGTCGAGCCGACGGGGACAACTCCGTCGACGCCCGCCGCCTCCAGGCGGCGGACCTCGTCGCGGAACGTCTGGAAGTCGATGCTGTCGTCGTCGTGGAAGGGCGTGCACATCGCGGGGTACACGCCTCCGAAGGTGTCGTAGTTCATGTCTCCGTAGTGGGACGGTGGTGTTGAGTCAGTTGCGGTCAGTGCCGGCCGGAACCGACCCGTGACGGGGGCGCCACGCCTGCCACGAGCCTACCTGGCCCGGCGCTTCCGCTTCGAGAAGGGGGCCACGGCATCCCCGGCGGCGCTCGCACACCACGTACCGGCCGACCCGGGGGAGCCGTGGAACATGGCTATCTTTGCCGTCTCAGGGAATTTATAGGTTACGTGTCCCGCGTTTCGGAAGCCGGTCAGCTTTTTATCTCCGAGCCCTTACTGTACTGCGATGGTACGACACATCGGTCTGAAACTCAGGATGCTCCTCTCCGGGACCATCCTGTTCGCCCTCTACGCCGGTGCGGCGGGGCTGGCGTATCTGGCCTTTGGCCAGAGCACGTCCATACTCGCCCTGTTCGCGGTGGGGAGTGTCCTGCTGGTCGGCTTCCAGTACAAGTTCGGGAAGTGGGCTGCGCTGCGCAGCGTCGGCGCGGAGGACATGCCCGAAAACCGACAGTACCAGGAGATCCACCGCACCGTTGCCCAGCTCAGCCGTGATATGGGGATCGACAAGCCCCGGCTGATGGTCGCCGAGATGGGGATGCCAAACGCCTTTGCCGTCGGTCGGAAGGGCGCGGGTGTGGTGGTTGTCTCCCAGGAGATCATCGACCTGCTGGAGCGCGACGAACTCGAGGGGGTACTCGCCCACGAGCTCGCCCACATCAACAACCGTGACGTGGTGATGATGCTCCTGGGGCAGGGTATCGCCTCGATGGTCGGCATCGTCGTCCAGTACGTCGTCATCTTCGCGGGCGACGAGCAGGGGCTCGCGAACTTCTTCGTCGGGATCATCGCAGGGACCATCGCGCAGTTCCTCGTGATGATCTTCGTGTTCGCCATCTCCCGGTACCGCGAGTACGTCGCCGACAGCGACGCCGCGAAGTACACGGGCAACCCCGACGCCATGGCCCGGGCGCTGGAGAAGATCCAGCAGGGCGCAAAGGCAAAGCAGGAGGCCCGCGCGGAGGCAAAGGCCAGTCGCGGCCGTGGCCGTGGCCGCCAGCAGAGCAAGCAGGACGACGGGCTCTCCGACGAGGTCGCCGCCCTCTGTATCTTCGGCGGCGAACGGGGAATCCTGGCGACGATCTTCGCGACCCACCCGCCGGTCGAGAAGCGCATCCAGAAGCTCCGCAGTCGTTAAACACACCTCACGGGCTATTCCTTCGCGGGTGACCCAAGAGGTTTGTTCGCTCCGCCAGTAACGGAGGCATGTCCACGACGCACCCCGGCCAGCGGGTCGCGGTCCTCGCTGACTCTCAGAATCTCTATCACACCGCACAGAGTCTCTACTCCAGAAACATCGACTATGCGTCCCTCCTGGAAGCGGCCACCGACGGCCGGAACCTGACCCGCGCCATCGCCTACGTGATCCGGGCCGACGCCCCCGAGGAGGAGTCGTTTTTCGAGGCCCTGGAGGATATCGGCTTCGAGACCCGTATAAAGGAGATCCGCACATTCGGTGACGGGTCGAAGAAGGCCGACTGGGACATCGGGATGAGCCTCGACGCCGTCTCGCTCGCCGCCCACGTCGACACGGTCGCGCTGTGTACCGGTGACGGCGACTTCGCCCGGCTGTGTCGGTTTCTCAGACACGAGGGCGTCCGCGTCGAGGTGTTCAGCTTCGAGGAGTCCACCGCGGAGTCCCTACGGGAGGCCGCCGGCTTCATCACCGACATGAGCGCCGACACCTCCCGCTTTCTGCTCTGAGTCCGACGCTGTCGGGCATCCGGCTGGCAAACCTGTAACGACACTCACTCGCCGAGGGAGTAACACGAGTCAACTCGGAGCCACAGCAGCACCGTTACCCCGACGGCGACGGCGTTTAGTGACCGCGGCCGGAACGGGGCACATGAGAGACGAGGTGTCCGCGCTCCGGACCGTCGCCGCCTACCAGTTTGGGTCGGGGGCAGGGCAGGCGCTGGTTCCCGACGACGTGACGGTGACACACACGAGTTCCGGCCGGCCACGCCAGCTGCACACCGAGACCGGCCGGCTGGCGACCTACGGGACCGACGGGCGGTTCACACTCGGCGTGACGGGTGGCCGCCGGCTCCAGGGGGCGCTTCGGCGGCCCCGGTACCGTGTCGTGGTCGGTGACGAGAGCCGGCCGTACGTCGCGGAGGGGCGCAACGCCTTCGCGAAGTTCGTCCGCGAGGTGGACACCGGGATCCGGCCGGGCGACGAGATACTGGTCGAGCACACGGGCGGCGACCTGCTCGCTGTCGGACGGGCGCGGCTGTCCGGCACAGGGGTCGGGTCGTTCGGAACCGGCGTGGCGGTGACCGTCCGCGAGGGGGTCGGGGATGCCTCGTCCGCGGAGCGCGCGTAACACAGCCCTTTTTGTCCGGGCCGCCCGATGTTCTTCTATGTTCGGAGGAGGCGGCGGCGGGCTCAACTCGCGCAAGATGCAGCAGATGATGGAGCAGATGGGGATCGATATCGAGGAGATCGACGCCCAGGAGGTCGTGATCACGACCCCCGACGGCAAGCTGGTGTTCAGCGACGCGGAGGTCCAGAAGATGGGTGCCCAGGGTCAGGAGACCTACCAGGTGGTCGGCTCGCCGGAACGCCGGGACGCCGGCGCCCTCGAGGCGGACGCCGACGACGATGACGACCAAGCGTCCGAGGCTGCCGGTGACACGGGGGTTCCCGAGGAGGACGTGGACCTCGTCGCCCAGCGGACAGGGGCCGGCGAGGACGCCGCCCGCGAGGCGTTGGAGGCAACTGACGGTGACCTGGCGGCCGCCGTGGAGCGGCTGGAGTAGCGTGGCGCTGCTTTT
>JAQCNN010000135.1 GCA_028275005.1 Salinirussus sp. | reverse complement strand
GGCATCCGGTCCGGCACCTGGCTGGCGACCGAGAGGGTCGCAAAGAGCCGGTCGTCGGTGTCGAGCCACTCGTCGAGTAGCCAGTCGTTGTAGGCCCGCGCGAGCGCATCGGCGGTCTGGTCGTGGTTGACCGTCGCGAGAAGCCCGGGCGGCGTGAGGATGCTGTAGTCGACGTTGAACTCGTTCATGAACCCGATCTTCCCCTCCGGGTCCGTCGAGTCGTGGCCCGCGCCCGAACTCGAGTAGGCGTCGGCGTTCGGGAACGCCGGGCTCGCACGCGTGACAGTGTAGACCTCGTTGTAGACCATCCCGCTCTCGGCCGACGTCTCGACCATGTCACGGGCGGCGTTCGACTCGTCGATGTAGTCGACGAGGTGCTCGGCGGCCGAGAACGACAGGTGTGAGTCCGCGTCCACGATCGTCAGCTCCTCCGCGGTGAGGGGTGCCCTGGATTCCTGTGTTGCCATGCGTTGACACACAACTCACTTCGGGCCGTAATAAAATCGGCGACGACGGGGACAGTCCGGTGTGCGTGGGCTTTGACAGCGCGACTCGCCCGGACGGCGGGCGGGACTGCCGAACAGGCCACGTCCCGGCGGCGTTCAGCAAAGACCGAGACGCCGGGGGCCCTCGCGAGACACCAGCCCGCAGAGCGACGACCGGGTGAGCGGCACGACGACCGCAGAGACAGGGCACCACCGCAGCCCCGGTCGTCCTCCGGTCGGCAAGTGGGGGGCTGTCACGCCGGCGGTGTCGGCGTCTGTGACCCGGGTGGCTCCGGTGTCGTCCTGTCGGCACCAAAGTCCGGGTCGACGTCGCCGGTGACGAGGAACTCTAGCAGATTCCCGGCAAACACCTCGTTGTCGACGTCGTACAGCTCCGACGGCTCGACGAACGACGAGTCGGCGACAAACGCCAGGTTACCGGACCGAACGACAACACCGTAGTCGCCCTCACGACGGGTCTCGAGCGTCCGGGTTCCATCGTCGGCGGTGTAGACGGTAGTGGCCGCCGTGTCCCCGACCACGGCGTATCCGCCGGTGTCCAGCGAGATGGTGTCGACACCCTCGGTCAACATCCCGGTGCCGCTCGGGGAGGCGTAGATACTCTTGAAGTTGTTGTCGTTGCGCTCGTCGTCGGTATTGTAGAGCACCTCCGACCCGACCCGGACCCCGAACTGCTGTGTCAGGTTGTTCGCGCCGAACTGGACGGTCGACAGGGTGGCAAAGCGCCCGTTACCGACCGCGAACTGTGTCGGTTCGGCCAGGACGACAACCCGCCCGCCGGCGTCCGTGTAGTTCCGGAGCGTCTGTCGCTCGGCCTGCGAGAACCCCTCGGTCGGCTGGATGACCAGGAGCCCGTCGTAGTCCTCGAGGGTGGCCGCGTAGTCGGTCCCCTGGGCGCCGGGGCCCGACTGCGCGCCCCTGGCGCCGCGGCGTGGTGCCCCGTCACGGGGGCCTGCCGGCGCACCGGCGAACTCGAGGCTGTGTCCGGCCTCGAACATCGCCTCGGAGAGAGGCTCGAGGTCCGACCGCGAGAGCCGGTTGCTGTGTCGCGTGTCGACCAGGATGCGCGCTCCGTCGGCATCCCCGCCGATGTCGATGGTCCCGCCCTCCTCGTCGGACTCCTGGTCGAGGTTCTCCGGCTGGAACTGTTCGGGTGACTGTCCGCTGATGTCCGCCCCGTCCGGCGACCCGCCACCACCACCGCCGCCTGCCACGGCAAAGGCCGTCCCCGTGACCGTCCCGACAATGACGATGCCGACGAAGATGACGGCAGCCACACGCCCGTCAGCCACCGAGAACCACCCCCTCACCGGTCACGTTGGCGTTTGCCTGAGCCGCCGGGACCCCCCAGACTGCGTAGTACTCGACGGGCTGGACGAACTCGGTCCGGTCGGGCTCGGACCTGTCGACGTAGATGATGTTCCCGTCGACGCGCTCCACGTCCGCCAGGTCAACGGAGACGCCGAGACTGAAGCTCGTCGTCCCGTAGTCGACGTCGTACCGGTCGCCCTCGATCTCCGGCGAGAGGGCGGCTGCGCGCTCGATGGCGGCATCGAGGTCACCAACGTCGTCCGCGAACCCGTTCTCGACGGCCTCGGCGCCGAGATAGACGTCACCGCTTGCGACCTCCTCCTCGGAGAGGGTGAGTTCGTCACCGCGGTGCTGCATGACCGTCCCGACGAACGCAGCCTGGAGCACCTCGATGTCCTCGCGGATACCGTCCTTTGAGATCTGCGCCTTGTCGGGGCCGGACCGCACGAAGGTCTCGCCCTGCTGTGCTGCCCGTTCGACCGCGCTGAGGGGCGCGGAGACGATGACCCCGATACTGCCGACGGTCGAACTCGGCTTGACGAGTATCTCGTCCGACGGCGCGATACCGAAGTACCCACCCGACGCGGCGGAGCCCTCGACGTACGCGACGACCGGCATCTCACTCGCGGTCCGGTTGACCGCGAGGTAGAACTCCTCGCTCGAGTCGACCGGTCCTCCGGGGCTGTCAATCCGGAGGACCACCGCCTCGACCGACGCGTTCGTGCGTGCCTCGCGGAGGTCCTCGGTGACCGAGTTGACGTTCTGGTCACCCGTCCCGCCACGGAGGGTTATCACGGAGACGGTTGGGTCGCCGTCCTCCGTCGTCTGTACGACACTCGCGAGTGCGGGGGCCAACACGGCGACGGTGACAAGCGCCGCCGCGATGACAACGGCGTACACTGTCACACTCGACGCTGCGATGCCACGTTCACTTGACATGCAACTGGCCATTATGGAGCGGAGCAGATAAATCTCGGCCGCGGGACACGTGCCGGCCGTAGCGCAGTCCCCGTCCCCGTGGTTACGGGTCCGGACCCCGGGCGCGAACCGGGGTTGTCACCCGGGCGGTGTGAGTCCGCCGGTCGGATCCATAGACGACACTCAGCCGTACTCGTGCTCCAGTTCCTCGCCGCACCAGATACAGTTCTCCCTGGTTATCGTATTCAGGCCCTCGCACTCCGAGCACCGGACAGCGCTTTCGATTGTCTTTATTACCATCAGTAGTCTTGCTCCCTGCGGCACCGGCTACGTCGCGCAACGCTGTGGCCAGGTGGTTTCCGTCGTCGACCCCCGCTCGCCTCCCGAGGGGTGACCGAACAGGTCCCGCTATCTCCGCCACGTCATCGCTGTGACCGCCGGAGATAGCCCTAAATACGTGACCCAGACGAATGTCTCTGTGGTTTGTCCCGTGTCCCCCGTCGCTTGGTCAGAACGGCGCAACGACGGCTAACACATCGGGGTGCTGGCGGCGGATACGCCCCCCTCCATGCCGCGCTCCACCCAGTGTCCCGCCGGTCCGGACGGTCGTTGCTGGGCGTGACCCGGGGGACACGGCCTTGCTCCGTCGGTGCGCGGTGCAAGCGTCCGCGCCGAACGGCGGACACGTACCGGTCTCACCGACAAGCCAACACGAACGATAGAAACTGGACGTCACTCCGTGGGAGGTGGCCCCCCTCGCTACAGCGACTTGTCTATCTCCGTTACCGAGGTCTGACACGTGCCACAGGTCTGTTTCTCCGCGGCAACGTACACCCGTTGACACTCCGGGCACTTGTACAGGGACGACGGTGACTCGGTGGCCACCGTTCCGCGCCCCGCTGTGGCGACCCGGTCAGCCCCGCCATCGGTGTTGACCTGCTTCTGTCGTCCGGTCAGACCGGCGGACTGCTCGTCAGCCGTTAGTGGTATTACCCGTCCGAGTGCCCTCTTCACCCGTTTGAACATGATTACACAGAACGGTATGGCTGTCTCCTAAGTATTAGTTGAGCATGGTACATCAAGTCGGCCGCGGGTCGGTGTCGTAGTGCGGTAACCGTGCCCGAGACGGCCAGTCGTTAGGTGGACACACCCAGTTCGGAGGGACGGCCCGCCTGCCCTGCTGAGACCTCCTCCGTACCGAGTCCGGTGTCCCTCCGCAACAGCGGCGGTGCCCGGTACGGTCACGCACGCAGGAACGGGCGCCGCCGGCCGGCGGCAGTAGTGCGGTGGCGTGGGGTGTACCGGCCGGCAACGCCAAACGGGACACCCTGACGGACGCAGGGATGCTCCTCAACGGTGTCCCACCGCGGCTATCTCCGCGACAGTAAAGTTCTCACGGGATGGTGTACAAAGGGACCCGGGGCGTGGCTCGCGGCTCAGTCCGCCTGCACCGGGATGTCGACGGCCGTCTCGGTGTCATCACGGCTGTTTGAGCCCTCGGTGTGTGACTCGGCAAGTTCCGCCAGTGCGTGCCCGACATTGCGTCTGTTCGCCTTCCAAAACGAGTCAAAGAGCGTGCCAACAGCGGGGATCGACCCGCCGACAACGTCGATACCAATGTTGGCGACCATCCGCAGCAGTGTCGTATACGGGACGCCCAGGTTGGCGGACTCGGCGACGATATAGAGCGAGATACCGGCGCTGACCAGGTCACCGGTGACCGGAAGGACACCGAGGACCGGGTCGATACCGACGCTGACACCGGTCCCCGGAATCCGGATACTCTCGTCCAGCGCGTGCGCGACTGCTTCCATCCGGCGGAGCGCTGCCTCGTCGACGCTAGACGGTATCTCCCCGTCGTACTCGATGTCGAAGCGCGATTCAAACTCGGATGCCATACAGCCTATAGGTCACGGCGGAGACACAAAGGCAACGTGGTGGGCCGGCCGCCACAGGGCTCACCGGCTCGGCTGTCCCCCTCGACCCGAGCACGCTGTGTGTCCGGGCGTCCGACCGCGCTGACCCGCCCTCGACCGTTCGGCGGGTGCCCACATCATCGCGTAATCGAGGAGTGTGAAGCGGCCCAACGGAAGAGAGGTGCACCGAAGTGCCCATCATCGAGGTTATTGTGAGATGCGATGTGAGTGTAGAGGTGCTCGAGAAGCACTACGATGCACGTACACATGATGATAAGCGAGACGGGAGAACAGGACATATAGACGAGTTGTATGGAACAGCGTAGAGTTCTTCGACCCCGTTAGAATGCGCATGAAACAGTGGGAATCGCGTGTTGAATGCGGAGGATGGAGTCAGCTGAGTATTACTGAGAGGATATGCACCTCTCACAGGCCGTCTACGTTACATAGACTATCAGCAGGTAACAGGGTGGACCCACTACTGCTCTGTGCAATTACTGATGAAAAATGGAACAGAATCCGGATGGGGTCTTGTAGGTGCGGTCAGCTGTCCCCGTCACCGCCGTCGCCGCCGGCCGCCTCGTCACCCTCATCGCTACCCGACTGAATGAACGGCCCGACGGCGTCGAGAACGGCCTGTTGGGAGAGCGGTGAGTCGAACGCATCCGGGAAGAAGGACTCGCCGTTGATGTTGTTGAGGAAAGCCGCGTGGCGGGCCTCGACGCTGTGGATCGACAGGGCGGCCCCCTGAAGGTCCGGGCTCTCGATGAACGGTGCTGCGCCGGCGTAGGCGGCGACACCCGTGTTTTCGAGTACTTTGGCAGTCGCAACGAAGTCCCCCACAGTCTCGACCCCGAAGTCGTAGTTTGCTTCGGTCCCGGGGTCGCCACCGAGCAGTGTTATCGCCTCAGTGAGAACCTCGACGTGTGCTGCTTCATGCTCTCCGACCGTCTCCAGCATCATGTACACCGACTGGTCGGTCTCGGTGCTGTAGTCCTGGACCACCTCAGCGTTCTCGAAGTCGTCGGGGTCGAAGGTCTCGAGTCCCTCGCGGTAGAACGCGTTCTCGAGGTTTTCCAGCGTGAGTGCGTAATTCAACACGTCAATGTCGGTCCCCGCCACGTCGTCGAAATCCGCTGTCAGTTCGTCTGGACCGTTGTCTTCCTCCTCTTGGGCCATGGCGAACCCCGTGCCGCCGCCGAGTGCCAGCAACGCGGTGCCGGCCAGTGCCGACCGACTCAGGAACTGCCGCCGGGAATTCCCCTCGCCCTCCGCCTGTTCTTTCACCGACTCCGCGATCCGTTCCGCGTACGCTCGTGGGTCGTCTATGTCTGTCATTGTTGGTGGCTGGGACACTCCCAGTGGTCCCGACGTAGAGCGTATTACTCCTTGTTATGAACCCCGTCAGAGATGGTATTTTGGCATTATTTTTGCCGGAGATAACCCTACTTACTGTACGGTTAGCTTAT
>JAQCNN010000094.1 GCA_028275005.1 Salinirussus sp. | reverse complement strand
GGGGTTTGTCGGCCGACTCCCCCGCCGTTTAAGCCCCTCGGCGCCCCGGCTCCGGGTGATGCTCGACGACCTGCTGGGCCGCACGGAGCTGAAAGACCGGATCGCCGACCTCGAAGCCGAGAACGCCGACCGCCAGGCACAGCTCGAGGCCGAGCAGGAGCGGCGCGCCGAGGCCGCCACCGCCCGCCAGGAGGCCGAGCGGGAGGTCAACCGGCTCGAGGACCGTGTGACGGAGCTCGAGGACCGTGTTCGACGGCTCCAGGACGGCGAGACCGAACTGGCCTTTCGTGCCGAGGCGAGCCTGCGTGGTGACCGTCTCGAGGAGGCGCTCGCGCGACTGGAGGGCCTCGAGACCGGCCCCGAGGGCCTCCTGACAGCGATGGTCACCGACGGTCACGACGTGCCCGACGCCGTCCGCCGGGCGCTCGGCGAACGGGCGGCGCTGGTCTCACGGGCCGCCCCCTGTCTGGTGGTGGCCGACGACATGGGGCTGGTGGGTGCCTGTCTCTCGACGCCGGTCGCCCCCGACCCGTTCGCCGAGTGGGGCCGGCGCGCCCGCCTGAACCGCGAGTGGTTCCGGCCCAGCGGCGAGTACACCCTCGCGCTCGTCCGGTCGGACCTGTTCGCGATGGGCGTCTACGAGGGCGGTGACCGGACCGCGTTCCACGGGTTCGACGAGGAGATCAAGAGCCAGCACTCGAAGGGTGGCTTCTCGCAGGCCCGCTTCGAGCGGCTGCGTGACGAGCAGGTCGAGAGCCACATCCAGCGGTGCCGGGCGGCGCTCGCGGAGCGGCCTGTCGACCGGCTCTACCTGGTCGGCGAGCGGTCGGTGTTCGGGTCGCTTGCCGACCTGGCGACGGTGACGGCGACGGTCGACGCGACCGGTGACCCCGAGCCCGCACTCGCCGACGCCGCCGAGGAGTTCTGGACGGTTCAGGTCCGCAGTGTCTGAGCCGCGACCCCGGCGAGGAGCACCGCGAGCACGAGCGCCACGGGTGTGAACCCGGGTGTGCCGCCACCGACCGTCGAGCTGTCGCCGGCCGAGCCATTGGCGGGCGTCGCGGTCGGCGAGACGTCTGGCCGTGTGGTGGGCGGGCCGGCCCCCGGTGTCGTCGTTGACTCGTCGAGCGCGGTCACGTTCTCGACGCTGGTGGCGGTGACCTCGGCGGGGAGCCGGCCGGCCGCGAGCGCGACCTGGAGCCGGACAGCGGGGTCGACCCGCTCCGTCGCGACCGCGAACCCGCGGCTCCCGGTGAAGTTCCCGGCCGCCACAACCTCGGCGAACCGTGGTGTGATGCCCGCGGTGTTGACCACCGACCCGTCCAGCCGGACGACCAGACAGTAGCCCGCCCGGGTCCCCTGGTCACAGCGCTCCGGGTTGTCGGTGTGGTTCAGCCGGAGCAGCGTGGCCGACATGTCCTCGGCCCCGTCCGGTGTGAGATAGACCGGGAGGACGACCGCGCCGGCGCCTGACCGGAGGCCGCCGGCCCTGCGGACGTCGCTGTTGTCGAACAGCGTGGCACCGCTGCCCTCGGGTGTGGTGGCGGTGACGGTGACGTTACCCCCCTGGAGGAGGAGGTCGACGACGGCCGGCGGGGCGGTCGGCTGGACCGCCACGACCAGCCCGTCCTCGGTGGCCCGGACACTCCCGTTGTAGCCCGGGGAGCCGTTGAGCCGGGCCTGGATAACCCCGGCGGTGCGCCGGCGCTCGCCGTCGGCCGGCGAGTCGGTGAAGCTCACCTCGATGACCGTCCCGTTCGTCGCGTTTTCGGGGGGCGCGTCGGTGGTCGGCGCCGGCGTCGCGGTCTGTGCACCGACAGGGCCGACGACTGCCGCCGAGAGCGCGAGAACACCGACGGCAGCGAGGGCAACGAGCGGGAGCGAGCGGGCGAGCCGCTGCTTCATACCACCTGGACTCCGGAGCGGCATAAGTATCCGGCGACACGGGCGGCCGACGACCGGCCGCCGTCACCGTGGTCTGCTGGCCCGGCTTCCCGTCTGTTGCTCGCGTCGGCGCCGACGCGGTGTCGTCCGGGCTGTGGCGCTGGCCGCCCCGACAGCGGATTCTCAAGGTTCAAGACGGGCACCACCCCAGGGTAGGCATGGACACCACGAAGGTCGAGTGGCGGGAGTGGGGGGCCGACGCCTTCGAGGTGGCGGCTCGACGGAGCCAGCCCGTCCTGCTCGCGCTGGTGGCGCCGTGGTCGGCCGAGTGTCGCGAGATGGACGCGACGACCTACAGCGAGCCCCGTATCGCCGCGAACATCAACGACGGCTTCGTCCCGGTTCGGGTCGACGCCGACCGCCACCCCCGGGTCCGGGAGCGGTACAACATGGGTGGGTTCCCCTCGACGGTCTTTCTGACCCCTCAGGGTGGCGTCCTCACGGGCGCCACCGCCCTGGGTGTCGAGGGGTTCCGGGGCATCCTCGACAGCGTTCGGCGCACCTGGGACGGCAAAGGCGAGGGCGCGGGCTCGGTCCCCCGGGCGCTCCGGAACGCGGAGCCGCCGGGGGGCCGGGTCGACGCCCGCGCCGAGGAGGCGATGGTCGAACAGTTGCTCGCGGCCTACGACGACGAGTTTGGCGGCTGGGGGGCCGACGTCAAGTTCCCCCTGCCCCGGACCGTCGAGTTCGCGCTCGTCCGGGCCCGCGACCAGGCCACCCGCTCGCTCGATGCCGTTCAGACACACCTGCTCGACACCTACGACGGCGGCTTCTACCGGTTTGCGGGCAACCGTAACTGGACCAGCGCCCGTCGCGAGAAGCTCGCCGACGAGAACGCCGCCCTCCTGCGGGCCTTTGCTCACGCCTACCGCTACAGCGGCGAGGACGCCTACCGGACGGCCGCCGAGCGGGCCGCCGAGTACCTCACGACCACGCTGTGGACCGGCGACGCCGTCGCCGCCAGTCAGGGCGGTGACCCCGGCTACTTCACGCTCGAGCCCGCGGACCGCGAGGAGGCCGACCCACCGCCGGTCGACGAGACTGTCTTTGCGGACCGCAACGGGCTCGCCGTCGACGGCCTGCTCACCTTCGCGGGCTACACGGACGACGACCGGGCGACCAGCTACGCCCGCCGTGCCCGCGAACACGTCTGCGAGACACTGGTCGACGGCGGTGCGGTCCGTCACTACGACGGGCCCGGCAGCGAGACCGGCCTGCTGGTGGACCAGGCACGCCTGCTCCGGGGGCTGACAACCTCCTGGGCGGTGCTGGGTGAGCCCGGGCCCGCCCGGGCGGTCGCGGACTGGACCATCGAGCACCTCCAGGCCGACCACGGCGCGTTCGTCGACGGCCCCGCCGACGGGTCGGGCCTGCTCGACCGCCCGCTGGTCCCGCTCGACACCAACGTCGACTGCGCCAGCGCGCTGCTAGACCTCGCGCTACTGACCGGTGAGCGCCGCTACCGGGAGGCTGCCCGCGAGGCGGTCGACGCCTTCGCGAACGCCGCCGAGCGGATGGGTGTGGAGGTCGCCGGCTACGCGGCCGTCGCCGCCCGGCTGCTGGAGCCCGCCGTCATCAAGGTCGGCGCGCCTGCCGGTGACGACCTCCACCGTGCCGCGCTCCGACTCGCCGACCACGAGACCGTCGTCGCCCCGGACGCAGACTGTGAGGGTGCCCGACTCGTCGAGGGCGACGACGTGGTCGGGGCTGCCGACACCCCGGCGGCGCTCGAGGGGCTGGTGACCGGTGCCCGGGAGGGGTGACCCCGACGGCAGTGTAAACTCCCGATGCGTTTTTAACCCCAGCCCTCGCATGGTCGGTGATGGCGACACTGAGGGATCTCGGGCTCTCGGAGTACGAATCCCGCGCCTACAGGGCGCTGTTGGAGACCGGACCGACAACTGCAAAGGAGTTGTCACGCACGAGTGACGTGCCGATGGGGCGGATCTACGACGTGCTCGGGGGGTTAGAGTCCGACAATCTCGTCCGGACACAGACCGCCAGCCGGCCAAAGAAGTACGCCGCCGTCGAGCCCGACACCGCGCTGGACCGGCTGCTGTCGGACAAGAAACGCGAACTCGACGAGCAGAAGAACCAGTACGAGGAGATCGTCGACGCGCTCTCGGAGGACTTAGAGACGGCCGAGCCGGTCGACGAGCCCTTCTGGACGGCCGCCCTCGGCCCGGAGGAGGCGACAGACCTCCTCGTCGAGCGCCTGGCAACCGCCGAAAAGCGGATCGTCCTCGTCGCGGATACGCCTGCCGCCGGCTTCGATATCGACGACCTCGGCCGGCGGATCGTCACGGAAATGCAGCGGGCGCTGGACCGCGGTGTCGCCGTCTCGCTGTTGCTCCGGCCGGAACTGCCCGGTGTCGTCTCGGACGACGTCGGGGCCCGATTCCGCGAGCAACTCCAGGGCCACGACGACTTTACCGCCCGGACCAGCGAGGACGTCACCGGCACCTTCGAGCTCATCGACCACGCCGAGGTCTGTATCGAGGTGTCACACCCGCTCGACCCCGGCCAGCCGTTTGCGCTGATCAACCTGAAGGACACCGAGGTTGCCGGCGGTATCGAGGAGGTGTTCCGCACCCGGTGGGCCGATGCTCGCCCGCTGGAGTTGTAGGACACCCGGGGTCGCGTTCTCAGGAGAGGTTCAGCAACACCGGCGACGCTCCGAACCGCGGTGACAGCCGCGTTATCTGTCGCCGTTGACCTCGCCGGTCAGGTCGCCGAACTCGGCGACGCGCTCGGCGTGGGCGTTGTGCTGGTGGATGGACTCGTCGTTTGACTGTTTCATCGTCACGACCGCGTCCCTGGGGAGGGCAAAGCGGTCGACGACGCCCTCGGCCATCGCCCGGACACAGTCCTCGACGAACTTTGCGTCCCGGTGGGCCTCGACTGTCATGTGGTCCTCGTCCGGACGCTTGGCGAGGTTGTAGATACGGGCGCTCATCGACTCCCGTGCCACCTCGATGATGTCGTGTAGGTCGATGTCCGGCGAGCCGTCACTCTCGACGGTCAGGGTGGCGTGGCCCCGCTGTGAGTGGCCGGCCTGGGGGACCTCCTCGAGGAACTGGTCGATGACGCGGTCCTCGACGCCGAGCTCGCGCAGTGTCTCGCGGGCACGCGTGGTCGACATCCCCTGTGAGCAGGGACAGACCGTCATACCGGTGACGCGGGCCCCGACCTCCTCGCTGGTCCCGTCATCGTCGGCGGTTGCCGAGGCGATGATATCCGCCGTCGACTGGGTCTTCCGGTCCGAGGCCGGCGTGCGCTCGTGGGTGACGTACTCGGCCTCCATCCGGACCTCCGCCCGGGTCGTGTACTCGTGTTTCTCGAGCAGTCGCTCTGCGGCGTCGCCACAGACGTCCTCGACGCGGTAGGCGGCCTCGCTGACCGCGGCCTCTAAGGTCTCGTCGATAACCTCCATATTCCGACTCATATCGGCACCCTTCCGCCAGGACGGGAGGTCGACAAACACCTCGAACTCGGCCATCAACACGACCGGGTCACCCTCGGCACGGTCGATCCGTACGAGTTTCTCTACACCGGTGACGCCGACACGGTTGAGCCCGACGGTGACGTCCGGACGCGACGCCTGCACGTCCGGAAGTTGCTGACTCATTATCTCATAGTTAGCTAGCAGGTGGTTAGTGCTTTCGAAAGGACCAAGCGGCCGGAAAACGGGCGATTCAGTCCTCGATGGCCCCGGCGGCCGTGTCGTCGAGGTCCCGGAAGAGGGCCCCAAAGTCGTCGTCGTCGAACTCCGAGACAGCCTCGTCGAGGTCGCGTTCGAGTTCGTCGATACGGGCCTCGAGGCTCTCGAAGGTCTCACTGCCCGCCAGTTCGGCCTGGGGTTTGTTCGACTGCAGGGTGGCCCGCTTGGCCATCAGCGAGTAGTACTCCTGGAGCTTCGTCTCGTAGGTCGAGCAGTTGCGTAGCCGCTCGATGGTCTCGAGCAGGCTATCCCGGGAGGCGGGCTTGATGATGTAGTCGTCGAAGGGCATCTCGATGATGTCGAAGTCCGGGTCGACGGCCGTCACCATGGCCACCCGAACCTCCAGCCCGCGGTCACGGATCACATCGAGGACCTCGTCGCCGGAGAGCCCGGGCATCCGCCGGTCGAGCAACACGACATCGACCGACGCGTCGAGTTGGTCCAGCGCCTCCTGCCCACCGTAGGCCGTCATGACGGTGTAGTCGCTGTCGAGCTGGGCCGCGTACGCGTCGGCTACGTCCCGTTCGTCGTCGACGACAAGTACCGTCGCGGGCTCTGTACCACTCATTGCTGAGAGGGTTGGGCCGAACAGCGCAAAAGCGTTCGGGTCGGGCCCCGAGCGGGAGTCTTTAGCCGGTCGACGCCCGTACTCGGGGTATGGCTACACACGAGACTGGCGAGTGGCCGCTCGACCGGCTCATGACCGAGGTTGTCGGCTCGGGCCACAAGTCCGCCGACGACATGACCCGCCCGCAGGCCCGGGAGGCCATGGCGCACATCTTCGCCGGTGACCCCGCCGAGACCACCCTGGGGGCGTTCTGGCTCGCCAACCGCTGGAAGCGCAACACCCCCGAGGAGCTGGCCGCCTTTACCGACGTGATGCGCGAGGAGAGCGTCGAGACTGCCGTCCCCGACTGCGACCCGGTCGACTGTGGCGCCAACTACGACGGCAAGCACACCTCCGCGCTCCTCGGGGTGGCCGCCGGACTCGTGGCCGCCGCGGCCGGCACACCTGTCGTTGCCCACTCCGGGGACCGCGTCCCGACCCAGGAGGCCACCGCCTACAAACACGTCCTCGACGAACTCGGCGCCCGCACCGACCTCGCACCCGCCGAGAGCGCGGATATGGCCGACGAGGTGGGCTTTGGCTTCTACTACCAGCCCCGGTTCAACCCGCTCGTCGTCGACCTCTCCGACCGCCGCGCGGAGATGGGGGTCCGGACCTTTCTCAACACCGTCGAGACGCTCGCGAACCCCGCAAACGCCGATGTCCACCTCGGGAGCTTCTACCACCTTGCCTTCGCAAAACGGGTCGTCGACACCTTCGGCAAGATGGAGTCACAGGACACCGGCCGCGTCCTCATGTTCCAGGGGTTAGAGGGCTACGACGACATCCGCCCCGGCACGACGGTCGTCGCCGAGTACGACCGGGCCCGTGCCGGCGAGGGCGGGGACGACGCCTTCACAGACTACGAGGTCGAAACCGCCGAGTACGGCATGGGCTTCGAGCGCGAGGACCTGGCCGTCGGGGACGTGGCCGCCGACTCCGCCCGGCTTACCGAGGCGGTCCTGGCCGGCGAGCGCAACGACCACTTCGCCGACGCCGTTGCGCTGAACGCCGCTGTCCGGATTTACGCCCGCGGCGACGTCGAGACCATCGAGGACGGCGTGGCGCTGGCCCGGGACGCTATCGCGGACGGCACCGCACAGGACCGACTCGCCAGCCTGCGGGCGTTCTGATGTCGACGAACCCGGGCGACCGGTCGCCGCCGGCCACCCCGGCCGCCGACGAGGACCCGGCAGCGTGGCGCCACGAGACTGCCCACCTCGACGGTGTGCGTCTCCATTACGTCCGCGTCGACCCCGAGCCGGGGGCCGCCGCCGGCGCGACGGAGCCGCCGCTCGTGGTCTGTCTGCACGGCTTTCCGGAGTTCTGGTACGCCTGGCGCCACCAGCTCTCCCCGCTCGCCGACGCCGGCTTCCGGGTGGTCGCCCCGGACATGCGGGGGTACAACCGCTCCTCAAAGCCCGAGGGTGTGGCCAGCTACCGGCTCGAGAATCTCGTCGCCGACGTGCGCGGGCTGGTCGGGAGCCTCGGCTACGCCCGGACCAACCTCGTCGGCCACGACTGGGGCGGGCTGGTCGCCTGGGAGACCGCCATCCGCGAACCGGACCTGCTCGACCGGCTGGTCGTGTTGAACGCCCCACACCCCGAACGCTACCGTCAGACCCTCCGCCAGTCGCCCCGGCAGGTGCTCCGGTCGTGGTACGCGGTGGCCGCACAGGTGCCCTGGCTGCCCGAGCGGCTGCTCCGGGCAAACGACCTCGCGGCTGTCGGGCGACTGCTCGCCGACACCGCCGGTCCCGACGGCTTCAACGACGCCGAGATCGAGCGGTACAAGCGGGCGATGGCGACGGAGGGGGCGATGACCGCGGCGCTGAACTACTACCGTGCACAGTTCCGCGAGGGTATCAGCCGGGAGTTACGGTCACTGGTCGGCCGCGAGCGGGACACGACGGTGGGGGTGCCGGCGATGGTCGTCTGGGGCGAGCAGGACCGCGCGCTGGGGACGGAACTGCTCGACGGGCTCGGGGCCTTCGTCCCGGACCTGCGCGTCGAGCGGCTGCCGGCGGCCTCCCACTGGGTCCAGGCCGACGCCCCCGACCGGGTGACCGACCTGCTGCTGGATTTCCTGGACTGAGTGCGGACAGCCGACCCTCGCCGGGCGGCCACCGCCACAGCCAGGGTCAGACGGCCCGCTCGGCGGCCGCGACCGCCTCGTCGATGTCCTCGTCGTCGACATCACGGTGGGTACAAAAGCGGACAAGATGGTCGTCGAAGGCGCCGCCCAGCAGGCCCGCCGCCTCACAGCCCTCGAGAAAGGCCTCCGCCGGCCGGTCGGTCTCGACGAGGACGATATTCGTCTCGGGCTCCTCGGTCGAGAGCCCCTCGACCCGACTCAGGCCCTCGGCCAGGCGGGTCGCTCGGCGGTGGTCCTCGGTGAGCCGCTCGCGGCTCTCGAGGGCCTCTAGCCCGGGCGCGGCGAGCATCCCCGCCTGGCGCATCCCCCCGCCCAGCAGCTTCCGGACCCGGCGGGCGTCCTCGACAAAGGGCTCGGGACCGGCGAGCACCGACCCGATTGGCGCGCCCAGCCCCTTGGAGAGACAGCACATCACCGTGTCGACGGGTTCGACGAGCGCCGAGGCGGGCACACCGTTGGCGGCCGCGGCGTTGAACAGCCGCGCGCCGTCGAGGTGGACCGGGATGTCGCGCTCGTGGGCGGCCGCGGCCGCCGCGGCGACCCGTTCGGGCGCGATGGCGACCCCACCCTTGCTGTTGTGTGTGTTCTCCAGTGTGAGCAGCCCGGTTCCGGGCCGGTGGCCGTCCGCCGCGACGTACCCCTCGCGGACCTGGTCGGGGGTTGGAACCCCCCGGTCGCCGCCGTCGATGGTCCGTGGCTGCACCTCGGCGTGCTGGGCGAGTCCCGCCAGCTCCCACTTGTAGATGTGACTCTCCCGCTCACAGAGCACCTCCTGGCCCCGCTCGGTGTGGACCCGGGCGGCGACCTGGTTGCCCATCGTCCCCGAGGGGACCAACAGCGCGGCCTCGGTCCCCAGCACGTCGGCAACCCGGTCCTGGAGTCTGTTGACCGTCGGGTCCTCGCGGTAGACGTCGTCGCCGACGGGCGCGTCGCGGGCGGCCTCACGCATCGCGTCACTCGGTCGGGTGACCGTGTCGCTCCGCAGGTCGATCATACCCCGTGTACTGTGGCGAGGGACAAAACGCCGACGACCGGGCCGTTGCCACCGTTGCGAACGCTTGTACGGGTGAAAACGGCGACAAACGGCCGCAAACGGTCGGAATACGGCGGCACCGTCTCCCCCCTTTAGGACAGTCTGACCCACAGGATAGGATGCAATGACAGCAAAGACAGTCGCAGTCGGACTGGCGGTCGTGCTGATGATGGTCGGCGGGGCAGCGGCCGTCACCGCCGGCCCGGCGGCACAGTCAGACGCACAGACACAGACGACGGACGCAGGGACGAACGCAACCGCGCCGGGCGACGCCGATATCGGGGCGACCTACGACAACGGTACGGTGACGGTGACCGTCACGCAGGGCGGTGAGCCCGTGGAGAACGCGTCGGTCGAACTCAACGAGGAGGAGTACACCACCGACGCTAACGGGACCGTCGTCGCCGAATACGACGGCCACGCCTACCTCGAGATCGAGGCCGAGACCGGCGGCTTCGAGGGTGAGGTGAAGTACAACCTCGTCGACGACTCGCTGCTCATCCACGAGGAGGAGTACGAGTACAAGTACGGCGGTAACTACGAGAACGAGGAGGAACACGAGTACGAGAACGAACAGGAACACGAGTACGAGAACGAGGAGGAAGAGGAACACGAGTACGAGAACGAACAGGAACGCGAGTACGAGAACGAACAGGAAGAGGAACGCGAGGACAACGACGAAATGGAGGATGACGACGCGGACGAACCCGAGGATGACGACGAGGACGACGACGCCGACGACGGGGACGACTGAACAGAACGGGGTGGCGGGTCCTCAGCGCCACCCCCTGACGGACGAAACCGCTAATTGAATCCCCCACGTTTTCGGGGGTAGATGGACGCTGCACTCCTGACTGTCGGTGACGAACTGCTCGCGGGAGACACGGAGAACACGAACGCGACGTGGCTCGCCGGCCAGCTCGCGGAGCGTGGCGTTACCGTCAAGCGGATCCTGGTCGTGCCGGACGACCGTGCGACCATCGCGCGCCACGTCCGGGAGTACAGCGACAGCTTCGACGCGGTTATCGCCACCGGCGGTATCGGCGGCACACCGGACGACGTGACCCTGGAGGCCGTCGCCGACGCCTTCGACCGCGGGATGGTCGTCGACGACCTCGCGCTGGAGGACATCGAGGAGACCCTCACGGAGGTCGAGGCCTCGATCCCCGAACTCGACATCGATATCGAGGCCGAGGCGAGTATCCCCGACGGCGCCCGCCCGCTGATAAACGACGAGGGGCTCGCGCCCGGTGCCGTCCTGGAAAACGTCTACGTCATGCCGGGGATCCCCCGGGAGCTAAAGGCGATGTTCGAGGACGTCGCCGAGGCGTTCGACGGGGACGCAGTCTCCCGGTTTCTCTACACTGTCGAGCCCGAAGCAAACATCGTCGGCGCCCTCGAGGAGGTGTCGGCGGAGTTCGACGTGACGGTCGGCTGTTACCCCGACCGGGACGCCGGACACAACCGGCTGAAGCTGACCGCCACCAGCCAGGACGCCATCGACGCGGCCGGGGAGTGGCTGCTCGAGACACTCGACGCCAGCGAGACACCTGTCGAA
>JAQCNN010000090.1 GCA_028275005.1 Salinirussus sp. | reverse complement strand
CCGTCCCGGAGCCAGCGCCGGCCGGCGCGGTCGCCGTCGGTGAGGTAGCGGGCGCCGTCGACGGCGTCGAGTAACCCGACAGCGGCAGGGTCGCTTTCGCCGACGGCGAGCACCGGCGGCGCCCGGGTGTCCGGCGAGAACAGCTCTACTGTGACGTCCTCGCCGGCCCGGAGACGGCGGGTGTCCGCCGGCATGTCGACCACCCCGTCGGCCGCCGCCAGGGTTGTCGTCGCACCGCTGCCCTTGTCGACCGGGTAGACGACCGTCTCGCCGTCACCGTCCTCGACGAGCCCGACCGGCAGCGCCCGGCGCCGCCCCTCGTCGAAGCGCTCGTCGACGGCCAGCCGCCCGGTGGTGGTGACCGACCGCTCGGTCCCGTAGCCCGCCGCCCGGCGCAGCCGGGGCGCGACCAGCAGCCGGAACACCGACAGCGCGGAGACAGGGTAGCCCGGCAGGCCAACGTAAGGCGTCCCGTCGACGCGGCCGACGATGGTCGGCTTGCCCGGTTTGAGCGCGACGCCGTGGACCAGCAGGTCACCGACGTCCTCGACGACGCTGTAGAGCATATCCGCGCCGCTGGCACTCGTCGACCCGGCTGTCAGCACCATGTCACACTCCTCGGCGGCCTCCCGGAGTGCGTCGGCCATCGCCTCACGGTCGTCGGGGACACGGGTGTACCGGACCGGCTCCCCGCCGGCCTCGCGGACACCGGTCGCGATGGTCTCGGTGTTGACGTCGTAGATCTGGCCGCGGCCGTGGTCCAGTTCGTCACCCGGCTGGACGAGTTCCTCGCCGGTGGCCACCACGGCCACCCGGGGCCGGCGGCGGACCGCGACCGTGTCGTGACCCATCGCCGCGAGCAAGCCTACCGTTCGCGGCGTCAGTCGGACACCCGCACCGAGCGCGCGGTCGCCGGCCGCGATGTCCGCGCCGGCGGCCATCACGTTCCCCCCCGGCGGGACCGCCCGACGGACCTCGACCGTCTCCGCGTGCTCGGTCGTGTCCTCGACCATCACGACGGCGTTGGCGCCGGGTGGGACCACCGCCCCGGTCGCGATCTCGACGGCCGCCCCGTCCTCGACCGTCACCGCGGGTCGCTCACCGGCCTCGACCAGCCCGTCGACCGACAGGGTCAGGGGGTTAGCCTCACCGGCCCCGGTCGTGTCGGCTGCACGGACGGCGTAGCCGTCGACGCTCGCGCGGTCGAAGCCGGGCACGTCCAGGTTGGCGTCGACCCGGTCGGCGAGCACCCGGCCGCTGGCCTCATCTAGCGGGACGCGTTCGGTCCCGCCGCCGACCCCGAGGTCACCGACGACCTCGCGGGCGTGGTCGAGTGTCACCAGGTCTCGCATCTCGCGGCGCTCACTCATGTCGCCTGCTTTGGGACCCGGGGGCAAAAGCCTCACCTCCGCTCTGTGCTCGACAGCGGGGCCGCTGCCCCGGCGACAGGCACAAATCCGCCCCGGTCCCACGGGCGGGTATGAAACTGCTCGGGATCGCCGGCCCCTCGGGCTCGGGAAAGACGACGCTGGTCGAGCGCCTCCTCGACCGTCTCACCGACCGTGGTCGCGTGGCGACGGTCAAACACGTCGACCACGGCGTCGACATCGACCGGGAGGGAAAGGACACCTACCGTCACCGGACGGCCGGCGCCGCGGAGACCCACGCGGTCACCGACGACGGCGCGTGGTTCGCGACCGGCGAGGACCGCACCCTTGAGGACGTACTCGAGTCACTCGCACCCGACTACGACTACACACTGGTCGAGGGGTACAGCGGGGCCGCCATCCCGACGGTTGCACTCGGCGGCCGCGACCACGACGGCGAGACGGTCGCCGCCGCGCCCGAGGCCGACGCGGTGGATCTCGACGCCGTGGTCGCCGCCCTCGAGGAGAGGGAACCCTTCGAGACGCTTGGCTCGCTGGTGGCACAGGCAAAGCGGTCGCCGGAGGCGGTGTACTCCGGGGCGATCGCCACCTTCACCGGCCGGGTCCGCATGAAAGAGGGGCCCGAGGACGAGGCGACCGAACTGCTCGAGTTCGAGAAGTACGACGGTGTGGCGGCGGAACAGATGGCGGCGATCCGGGCGGACCTGGCGGCCCGCGAGGGGATCTACGAGGTCCTGTTACACCACCGGACCGGCGTCGTCGAATCCGGGGAGGATATCGTCTTCGTCGTCGTGCTCGCGGGCCACCGCGAGGAGGCCTTCGAGACCGTCGAGGACGGGATCAACCGCCTGAAAGCCGAGGTCCCGCTGTTCAAGAAGGAGGTCACCGTCACCGACGAGTTCTGGGCCCACCAGCACGACACCGGGGTCGAGCCCCCCGACGCGAGTGCCGAGGACTGACACGGTGAGACCCCATCCGCCTCGCCTCGGTCAGGGTTCCCAGTCCCAGCGCTCGACGGCGACCTCGCGCCCGGCCTCGTAGCCCTCCGACCCCTCGGGGACGACGACCCAGCCGTCCGACAGTGTCACACTCGACAGGACGCCGGCACCGGAGGTCCGGGTCGGCGTCACCGTTGCCTGTTCGCCGTCCGCCTCCGGCCCTTCGACGGAGACCCGCGCGAAGGTGCGCATCCCGGGTTCACTCGGCACCTTTCGCTCGAGGACACCGGGGGTCCTCGGTATCGGGTCGGGGTCGAAGCCGCCGGCGCGGGCCAGGGCTGGCCGGAGCAACTGGGTCGCGACGACCAGACAGGAGACCGGGTAGCCCGGCAGCATCAACACGAGCGTGTCGTCGACGACGCCAAAGCCGGCGGGGTGGCCGGGCCTGACCGCCAGGCCGTGCACCTCGACGGAGCCACGCTCCCCGACGACCGCCGGGAGCAGGTCCCGCTCGCCGACCGACGTCCCCCCCGTCGTGACAACGATATCGTGGTCGGTGTCGCGGTCGATGGCCGCCCCGAGGGCGTCGATATCGTCGGTCACGATCTCCCGGTAGGTTGCCTGCCCGCCCCAGCGCTCGACCAGCCGGGCGACGCTCAGGCCGTTGGTCTCGACGATCTCGCCGGGCTCGGGCTCCTCGCCGGCCGGGACGAGTTCCTCGCCCGTGGGGACGACACTGACCCGGGGGCGCTCGTAGACCTCGACCTCGTCGTAGCCGGCCCCCCGTAACAGGCCGAGGTCGGCCGCTGCCAGCCGGTGACCGGTGTCGTAGAGGTGCTGGTCGGTGTCGACGTCCTCGCCGACCGGGGCGACGTTCTCGCCGGGTGTGACCGACGCCTCCACCTCGACCGTGTCGCCAAAGTCCCGGGTCTGCTCGACCATCACCACGGCGTCGGCGCCGTCGGGCAGGTGGCTCCCGGTGTGGACCTGGGCCGCGTTCCGGGGGCCGACGTCCTCCGCGGTCACATCGAGTGCGACCGGCGACCGACCGGCCCGCTGGGTGTCCTCGGCCCGGACCGCGTAGCCGTCCATCGCCGCCCGCTCGTAGTGGGGGACCGCACGCCGTGCCCGCACCGGCGCGGCGAGGGTTCGGCCGGCCGCCGCACCGACCGAAACTGTCTCGCTGTCGCCCGACGCTACGACCTCCTGTAACCGCTCGCGGGCCTCTGCCAGGCGGGCAACGTCGTCGAACTCGTTGGTCATACACCGCTGTTTGCGGCGCGCGATTGAAAAGGTGGCCCCTGTCGACGGCGGGTCAGAGCCGGTAACCGCCGTCGAGGCCGCCCGGGACGTGGGATAGATTTTAACCTGTGGGTGTTGAATCGCCAGTGACCGATGCTTGTGGACGATTTCGGCCGGGAAGTCTCTGGCGTGCGGGTCTCGCTGACTGACCGGTGTAACTTCGACTGCGTCTACTGCCACAACGAGGGGCTGGGCGACACCCGCGGCCCGATGGACGCCCAGGACCACGAGATGGGTACCGACGATGTCGTCCGGTTCCTCGAGGTCGCCCGGGAGTTCGATGTCGAGGCGGTGAAGTTCACCGGCGGCGAGCCGATGCTCCGACAGGACTTGGAGGAGATCATCCGGCGAACACCCGACGCCATGGAGGTCTCGATGACGACCAACGGCACCTTCCTCCCCGGCCGGGCCCCGGAGCTGAAGGCCGCGGGACTGGAGCGGGTCAACGTCTCCCAGGACGCACTCGACGCCGACGACTTTGCGGCGGTCACGAAGACCGGCGCCTACGAGCAGGTCGTCGAGGGTGTCGAGGCGGCGCTGGAGGCGGGGCTTGCCCCTGTCAAGCTGAATATGGTGGTCTTCGAGGCGACCGCGGGCTACATCCCGCAGATGGTCGACCACGTCGCCGCGAACGACGGGCTCCAGCTCCAGCTCATCGAGTATATGCCCGAACTCGTCGGCAACCCCGACTGGGCGGTCGATATCGACCGGGTTCACGGCTGGTTGGAGGAGCAGGCCGACCGTGTCGAACGCCGCGACATGCACGACCGCCGGCGCTACTACGTCAGCCCCGACGGCGAGGAGGTGGCCGGCCCGGATGTCGAGCCGGAGGGCGAGACGGCGGCGTCGGGCGAGGGGATGGTCGAGATCGTCGACCCCGTCGAAAACGAGGAGTTCTGTGCCAACTGCGAGCGCGTCCGGGTGACCCACGACGGCAAGCTGAAGGGCTGTCTGAACCGCGGCGACGACCACCGCCCGATGGGTGAGATGACCAAACCCGAGATCCGGGAGACCTTCCGGGAGACCGTCGCCAACCGGGTCCCCTACTACGGCGAGTATCTCGTCGAGGAGGACGGCGAGTGGGTGCTGAACGAGAAGTACGTGAAAAAGCCCGCGACCGCCGACGACTGAGGCCCGCCCCCGACCGTCGCCGCTCAGCTCTCCCGTTTCACCTTCTCGACGACCCGAACGTCCGTGAGCCGGGTCTCGGGGTACTGCCCGTGCTCGTCCTTCTCGGCCGCCTTCACCATATCGAGGACGACGTTCAGCCCCGTTGTCACACCCTCGATGGCCTCCATCTCACAGCCGGTCTTGCCGGTCGTCTCGACCGCCACCTCGAGGCCGACGGTCCCGGCCGCGGCGTCCAGCGAGAAGTCCGCCTCGACGTTCGTGATCGGGATCTGGTGACACATCGGGACCGTCTCCCAGGTGTGTTTGACTGCCTGGACCGCGCCGACGCGGGCGGTGGCGAGGACGTTGCCCTTCTCGACGTCGTCGTCGCTGACCGCCTCGACCGTCGCCGGCCGGAGTTCCAGCCGGCCGGCCGCGACCGCCCGGCGCCGCGTGTCGGGTTTGTCGCCCACGTCGACCATCTGTGCCTCGCCGGACCCGTCGGTGTGGGTGAGGTCGTCGCTCATACCCCATAGTTGGCGGCCGGAGGGTTGTAGCTTGTCACCCTCAGGTGGGTAGCCGTCACTCCGTGGGTGGTTCGTCCTGGAACCGCCGGACCGTCTCCCGGAACTCCTCGGGAACCCGGACCGGGTCGCCGGTCGCCGGATCGACGGTGACGTGGGTGACCGTCCCGTCGGCAATACGCGAGCCGTTGTCGGCCTGGTGGGCGGCGTACTCGAAGGTCATGCTCGAGGTGCCAAAGGAGTCGACCCGGGCCCCGTGGACGAGTTCGTCGCCGACGTCGGCCTGGCCGTGGTAGTTCAACTCGACGTTCACGACGTGGACATCCCAGCCCCGGCTCTCGATGTCGGGGTAGCCGACGCCGGTCTCGCGAAAGTACTGCGTGATTGTCTCGTCCTGGAAGGTGACGTAGTTGCCGTAGAAGACGATCCCCTGCCGGTCGGTCTCCTCGAACCTGACCCTGTTCTCCCAGATCTGTGGTAGGTCCATACCCCGCGTGGCGCCCGTCTCGAAGTTAACCGTGCCGGTCGACCCCGCCCGCAGGCGGCACCAGCGCTGCCGGGCGTGACACACCACCCCGTTGTGTCTGCACTGAACGCTCTCCGTGTCAGACCGCCTGGGCCCCGGCATACGCCAGTTTGAGGCGGTCGGACAGAATTATTAAGTGGCTCCCGAATCGTGGTATGTGATAGAGTATCATGACCGACCTAGGTGGCTTCCACGACCACGTGGCGCGAGTCGACCTCAGTGACGGCGAGGTGGCCTACGAGGGCGTCGACGACGAGGATGCAAAGAAGTATATCGGTGCGCGCGGACTCGGCGTGAAGTACGTCTTCGACCAGGGGCCGGATGTGGACCCGCTGGGGCCGGACAACCTCCTCGCGTTCATGAACGGGCCACTGACGGGGACGCAGGTGACGATGAGCGGCCGGATCGCCATCTGTACGAAGTCGCCGATCGAGGGACAGGTGACCGACTCCCACCACGGCGGCTGGTCGGGGGCGCGGCTGAAGTGGGCCGGCTTTGACGGTCTCCTGGTCGAGGGTGAGGCCGAGGAGCCGGTCTACGCCTACGTCGAGGACGGCGAGGTCGAACTCCGTGACGCCTCACACCTGTGGGGGCAGGGCGTCCACGCGACGATGGACGACATCGAGTCCGAGCTCGACGGCGAGTACGGCAAGAACCTCTCGGCGATGGCGGTCGGGCCCGGCGGGGAGAACGAGGTCCGGTACGCCTGCATCGTCAACGAGGACGACCGCGCCTCCGGCCGGGGCGGGACGGGCGCCGTCATGGGGTCGAAGAATCTCAAGGCGGTCGTCGTCAAGGCCTCGACGGAGATGCAAAAGCCCGCCGACCCCGAGACCTTCCGGGAGGGCCACAAGCAGGCGATGCAGCTCATCCAGGAGTCCGACGTCACCGCGCCAAACGAGGGCGGGCTCTCGATGTACGGGACAAACGTCCTGATGAACGTCACCGAGGAGATGGACGGGCTCCCGACGAAGAACGGCCAGTACTCCTCGACGCGCTCGATGAGCGACTCGGAAGGTGTCGACATCGACGCCGAACTGGTCTCCGGCGAGCACGTCCGGGAGAACATCCTGGTCGACGAGCCGACCTGTCACTCCTGTCCGGTCGCCTGCAAGAAGGAGGTGGAGGTGCAGGCGATGCACAAAGGCGACGAGATGAACGTCCAGATG
>JAQCNN010000079.1 GCA_028275005.1 Salinirussus sp. | reverse complement strand
CACCGCGGGGATGTCCTGCATCAGGAAGAACCGTTTCCCCCGCCGTTCCCACGTCGCGACCGACCGCTTGAGGATCTCGGCGTGTTCGTCGTACCTGTCGATGACCGTACAGTACGGTTCGAGGTCGGTCACGACCACGGGCTCGTAGTACGCGTCCTCGAGTCGCTGGCGGACGGTATCGAACGACGCCGCCGGCACCTCAAACCGGTACTCTGTGTCGTTGTAGTACTCGCTGAGGTCCTCGAAGAGTTCCGTGTGCCCGAGATACTGCGAGAAGAGGTACTCGTCGCCTGTCTCGAAGACGAGGAGTTGGTCGGGTCCGCCACCGAGGGGAGACATTAGGAAATGGCGCTGAATAGAGCTACGCCCTCGGCAGACTTAGAACTGCGCCACGCGTGACGGGTCGAGGGGCCGGTCCACCACGGACGGGGTCTGGTCACGCGTTCGGGAGCCCACAGAGGCCGTGTACTCCTGGATAGGAGGCTGTGGGGGCCACGCTCAGCCGGGCTCAGATGAACTCCGTGTTCTGGGGGCCGTTCGTGATGTGGACCTCGAAGGGCTGTGTACTGGCGTCGTCCTGTTCGACGAGATGCCAGTATGTCGCGGCCATCTCGTCGGGGTCCAGAAACGCCTCGTCGGGGTCGTCGGGGGACCGCTGGCGTGCGTCCGGCCCGTCGATCTGGCCGTCGAGTACGACGTGGGCGACGTTGATCCCCTCGGAGCCGAACTCCTGGGCGATGTCCATCGCCATCCCACGGGCGGCGAACTTCGCGGCGGTAAAGCCGATAGTCCCGCCGAGACTCCGGACCGCCGAGGTCGCACCGGTGAAGATGACCGTTCCGCCGCCCGTCTCGAGCATGTCGTCGACGGCTTCCTGTGAACAGACAAAGGCCCCACGGGCGTCGACGGCCCACGCCCGCTGGAACTCCTCGACGCTCGTGTCCATGAGCCCCTTCCAGGCGGGTGCGCTGGCGTGGTTGACGAGCACGTCGACCGGGCCATACGCCTCGCGGACGGCCTCGAAGCCCGCCCGTACCTGTTCGACGTCGGTGAGGTCCGTCGGGACCGCGAGCCCCTCACCCGAGGCCGGAAGCTCATCGACCAGACCGGTGAGATACTCCCCGGACCGCGCGAACAGCCCGACCTGACAGCCCTCCGCGGCGAACCGTCGGGCGATCGATGCTCCGAATCCGGGGCCAACGCCGGCGATGACGGCTGTACGCGTCATAGCTCGGCGTACGAGCCCGGTGTACAAAAGCGCCCCTCAGGGCGACACGTTCGGGGCGGCTGCCGTGCTGTCCGCGCCTGTCACCGGTCGGGTCACCGGGCTGTCGTCACTGTCGGTCGGGGCGGGAGACTGCACTCTCGAAGTGTTTTCAAGCCCTGGCCGTGTAGTGATCAGCACAACAGCCCCGGACCGAGGCGCTGTCGTTACCCTCATCGAACATGTCAGCCGACCCCCTTCCGCCGCACAGCTCATCCACGGTCGAGGTGCTCGTCGTCCCGGGGGCGGTCGTCCGCCGGTACGACGCCGACCCGACAGTGACCGACGCCGTCGGGGCCACCGGCGCCGACGCCGTCCTCCCGGCGCCGCCGCACGCGAATCTCGCTGCCCAGCGGCTCCTCCACGCCGTCGACCAGCCCGTGCTTCGCGTCGACCGCGGGATGCGGGCTCGCACGACCGCAACCGCCGACGGCGACCTCGTCGTCGCCGCTGCGCCGTCGCCTGACACCCTGCCCCCTACCCCGGCTGTGACGGGGACCGCCGAGGGCACGACGCCGGACCGGGTGGTCGTCGTGACCGACGAGTTCGAGCTACAGGTGGTGCCCCGCCGGCAGGAGACGGTGCTCGACGGGGTCGACGACTACCTCGACGGGCTCCCGGAGGCCTGGCACCCGGACGCCACGTGCGACGGGCCCGCCCCACGGGTCACCCACGCCTCGACGAGTGTCCAGGCCGGGTACACGAGCACGTACCAGCCCCCCGGGGATAACGGCGGGACCGACCGGGTGTCCCCGGCCGGCGACGCCGACGGCAGCCGCACCCACGAGGTGGACGTGCTCGGGCTGGGTAGCACCGCCGGGATGGGTGCGGCCACCGACAACAGCACCAGCCGACTCGTCCACGCCACCCTCTACCCGACCGGGCACGTCACCACGACGACGCTCGACCCCGAGGACTTCGGGCTGCGCGCGGTCGAGCAGGTCGGGCGGGCTCGCGCGAGTTCGCTCCGGTCCAGCGGGGTGACCGATGTCGCCCAGCTCCAGGAGATGAGCGTGGACGCGCTCGCAGCCGCGCTGGGGACCGGACAGACGACCGCTCGGACGATCGCCACGTCCGCCGACGCACTCGCAACCGACAGCGTCGTCCGCACCTCGGCCGCCTCCCTCCCGGAGGACCCGGTGTTCGTCGACATCGAAACCGACGGGCTGGGTGCGTCCGTCGCGTGGCTGGTGGGGGTGCTCAACGGCGGTACCGACAGCGAGTCGTACTACCCGTTTCGCCAGCAGAGCCTGGCCGACCCCGCCGCACACCTCGACGCGTTCGCCACGTGGTTGCAGGGTATCCCGCGGTCGCGCCCCCTCGTCGCGTGGAACGGCTACAACTTCGACTTCGACATCCTCACCGAGCAGTTCCGCGAGCACTGCCCCGACCGGCTCGAGGAGTGGGAGTCACGCCGGACGTTCGACCTGCTGTACTGGGCGCGCAACAAGAACAACGCCGTGTTACCCGGGCGCTCGAACAGGCTCGAGGCCGTCGCGCAGGCACTCGGCTGGGAGGGTCACACCGACGGTGTCGACGGGGCGACCGCCGCACGTGCATACACGCGCTGGCGGGAGGCCGCGACCGGCGCCGCCCCGGGTGAGGACCGTTGGGAGCCCGACTGGGACCGCCTGGAAGCGTACTGCGAGGACGACGTGCGTGCACTCGCCACCGTCTACGAGGCTATCGACGACGCACCGGTCCAGTCCGCAGCCGGCGGGTCCGGTGTGACCGGTGGCCGACAGGGCTCACTCTCAGATTTCAGCTAGCCATGCCTGACCCGACACCCCCCGAGGACGACGACCGGTCCGCATCGCCCGAGGACACAGCCGCCGACCCTGCCACGGACGGTGGCAGTGACACGACAGCCGTCCCCGCCGGCGCCCGGCAGACCGTCCTCTCCGACGAGGCCCTCGAAGCGTCCTTCCCGGACTACCAGGGCCAGATCGTCGAGAGCCGGCGGCTCCCGCCGGAGCCGGCCGAGACGGTCCCGGCCGCCGACGTCCTCCGGGCTCCACTCGCCGACGAGCTCAGCTACGACCTGTTCACCCATCAGGCCGATGCCCTCGACAGACTCGACAGCGGGGATAACGTCGTCACCACCACCTCCACCTCGAGCGGGAAGACCTGGGTCTACGCGCTACAAGCCGCCCGCAATCACGTCGACGACGACCAGGCGACCGCGCTCTGTCTGTACCCGATGAAGGCGCTCAGCCGCGACCAGGAACAGGAGCTGAACACGAAGCTCCGTGAGGACTGGGGACTCGACGTTTCTATCGGCGTGTACGACGGGGACACCCCTTCCGACCGGAAGCGCCGCATCCGCGAGGAGTGTAATCTGGTCATCACAAACCCCGCGGGGCTGAACGAGTATCTTCCGCGACACGCCCGCGACTCGGGGTGGGTGCGCTTCTACAAGAATCTGGAGCTGGTGGTCGTCGACGAGGCCCACGAGTACGCCGGGGTCACCGGAACACACGTCGCGTGGATCCTCCGGCGGCTCCGCCGTGTCGCCGACCACTACGACGCCCACCCGCAGTTCTCGATGACCACCGCCACGATTGGGAACCCGGCGGCGCACGCCCGCCGGCTCACCGGGCTGGAGTTCAGCGTGGTCGACGAGGACGGTAGCCCGCGCGGCCAGCGTGACGTCGTCCTGTGGGAGCCACCGGTGGACTGGGACCAGGTCTCCGGGCACCAGCCCGACGACGACCGCGACGCCCCCGACAGGGACCGCGACCAGCTGTCGGACTTCGAGGACGCCCGGCGCTCGACGGGTTCGGAGGCTGCGAAGGTGACCGCCCACCTCGGGGTGAACGACATCCAGACCCTGCAGTTCTGCTCGGCGCGACAGGGGACGGAGATCGCCACCAAACAGATCGCAAACGCGGCCGGCTCACACAGCCTCGGCGGTGGCGTGGACGCAAAAGCCTACCACGCCGGGCTGGGCAAGCGCACGCGCCGTGGGGTGGAGAATATGCTGAAAGCCGGGCAGGTGGACGCCGTGGCCTCGACGAACGCGCTGGAACTCGGGATCGATATCGGCAGCGTCGACGCGACGGTCACCAGCGGTTACCCGGGGACCAAACAGAGCTTCTGGCAGCAGGTCGGGCGGGCAGGCCGCGGTGACTCCGACGCGCTGTCGGTGATGGTCGGCAGCACCGACGCCATGGACGCGTACATCCTGGACAACCCGGAGTACCTGTTTTCGGGGTCCGTCGAGGATGCGGTTGTCTCCGTTGACAACGCGAGCGTGTACGCCGACCACGTGCTCGCGGCGGCCGCGGACTTCCCGCTCACCGACGACGACGCGGAGTTCCTCGGCGGGCACGACCGGCTCGCGGGCACCGTCGGGATGTGGCAGGACGCCGGGGCACTCGAGTCGGCCAGCCAGCTCGACTCGCTCGGTGGTGTCGTGTACACGGGCGACCCACGCCCTCAGTCCCGGATCTCGATGTACGGGACCGGGGATACCGAGTACGTGGTCGTGTGCGAGCACGGCGAAATCGACCACGACCCGGTCGCACCGGGGCGTGCACACCGGGACTACCACGAGGGTGCGCTGTTTCTGCACGCCGGCCAGCAGTACGAGGTCGTAGACGTAGTGCGGGACAGCACTGTCCCTCGGATCCACGTCGAGGAGACGAGCACCGGGCTGTACACACAGACCCTCTCGCAGAAGTCGATCGGTAACCTACAGCCCCAGGAACACCAGTCACTCGGCAACGGGGTCAGCCTGTACTTCGGGCAGGGCACCGTAGACGTCACCTACAACGAGTACATCGTCCGGGATATCAACACGGGCGAGCTGGTCGAGGGGCCGCTTCCGACGGGGTCACCGCCAATGACACTGCACACGGACCTGCTGTGGGTGTCCTTGCCGCCGGACCACGTCGAGACGACCATCGACCGGCTGGACGAGCCCCTGCTCGAACCCACCGACCGCGCAGGCCGGGACCCGCTCGTGCCGGAGGGGGAGAAACGGTACACGTACGGGGGTGGCATCCACGCCGCCGAGCACGGGGTGATCCAGCTGGCGCCGCTCGAACTCCTCATCGACAACAACGACATCGGCGGGCTGTCGATGCCGGAACACCACGACGAGCGTATCCCGGGGCCGGTGTGGTTCGTGCACGACGGGATCGACGGCGGTATCGGGTTCACCCGGTCCATCTACGAGCACTTCGAGACCATCCTGCGGCGGACACGCGAACACATCGCCGAGTGTGACTGCGAGCAGCGCCGGGGCTGCCCGCTGTGTGTGATGTCCGAGGACTGTGGGAACCAGAACGACCCGCTAGACCGGGCAACCGGCCGACTCATTCTCGACGACGTTATCGCTGCCTTCGAGGGCAGCGATTAGCCCGACCGCCGGCGCCACCGGCCAAGCGTTTATGCGTTGCTGCGTCGAATCGGGTGCGTGACGCAGGAGTGTCATCTGTGCGGGAGCACGGTCGTCACGAACAGCGCCCCGACCGGCGACGCCGTCGAGGGGTTCGAGTGTGCTGACTGTGGGAGTCCGACGTGCCGGGACTGTAAGTCGGTCGGCGTTGCCCGGGAGACCGACCACTGCCAGCGGTGTCGCGGCTGACCCTCGCCCTGTCGGCACAGGTTTTTAGTCACTCGTCGTGGTGCGTCAACGTAACACAATGAGAGAGAATGACAGACACACCGCGACCGACGCGGACTACGACGCTGTTGTCGTCGGGGCGGGGTTCTCGGGGCTGTACCAACTCCACCGGCTGCGAGACGAGCTAGGGCTGTCGGTGAAGCTGGTCGAGAAGGCCAACGACGTGGGTGGGACGTGGTACTGGAACCGGTATCCCGGCGCCCGCTGTGACAGCGAGAGCCACATCTACTGTTACTCGTTCAACGACGAGATCATGGAGGAGTGGCAGTGGTCCGAGCGCTACCCCCGACAGCCCGAGGTGCTCGAGTATCTCAGGTTCGTCGCCGACCACCTCGACCTACGGAAAGACATCGAGTTCGGGACCGAGGTCACGTCCGCCACCTTCGAGGAGGACACAGGGACGTGGCAGGTCGAGACCGACGACGGCGAGACCCTGAGTTCGCAGTTCTTCGTCACGGCGGTTGGCTGTCTCTCGACGCCGTACGTCCCGGACTTCGAGAACCGCGACGCCTACCAGGGGGAGACCTACCACACCGGGAAGTGGCCACACGACCCCGTCGACTTCGAGGACAAACGCGTCGCGGTCATCGGCACGGGCGCAAGCGGGATCCAGACTATCCCGGAGGTCGCCAGAGCGGATATCGAACAGCTGACCGTGTTCCAGCGCACGCCGAACTACGCCGTCCCGGCCCGGAACCGCTCACTGGACGACGAGGACTGGGAGGAGATCCAGCGCAACTACGAGGAGATCATGGCAGAGGCCCACGACGACGGCTCGGGGCTACCCTTCGACACGGCCCGGGAGACGGCGGCGGACCTCACCATGGCGGATATCGAGGCGGTCCTCGAACCGCGGTGGGAGGAGGGTGGCTGGCGCTTTCTCGTCGCCTTCGAGGACCTGCTGGTCAACCCCGAGACGAACGAGAAGGTGTCACAGTATCTCCGCGAGAAGATCCGTGGGGCCGTCGACGACCCCGAGACCGCCGAGAAGCTCGTCCCGACCGACCACTACTACGCGACCAAGCGCCCGCCGCTGCACACCGACTACTACGACACGTTCAACAGGGACAACGTGAGTCTGGTCGACGTCACCGAGACCCCGGTCGACCGGTTCACCACAGGCGGGATCCGGACCGAGGATGGCGAGGACCGCGAGTTCGACATGGTCATCTTCGCCACCGGGTTCGACGCGATGACCGGCACCCTGCTCCGGATGGATATCGAGGGGCGCAACGGCCTGACCCTCGAGGAGCGGTGGGCCGACGGCCCAAAGACCTACCTCGGGCTGGGCGTCCACGGCTTCCCGAACATGTTCACGGTCACCGGGCCACAGAGCCCGTCGGTGCTCAGCAACATGCCGGTCCCCATCGAGAACCACGTCGAGTGGATCTCCGAGACCATCGGCGACCTGGTCGAGGGGGGAACACCGTACATCGAGCCGACCGGGGTTGCCGAGGAGGACTGGACGGAACACAACATGGACCTCGCACAGGAGACGCTGTACACCACCGTCGACTCCTGGTACATGAACGAGAACATCCCCGGCAAGCCAACCGTGTTCGTGCCCTACCCCGGCGGGGTCGACATCTACCAGGACACCATCCGCGAGGTGAGAGAGAAAGGGTACGAGGGGTTCACACTCGCGGACTCGGTCGACGACCTCGGCCGGCGTGGGGAGAGCCCCCAACTCGGGGTCTTCGAGGCGATGGAACTGCTCCACGCCGACCCCGACATGGACCTCGCCGACCTGATGGAGATGGCATAGCTGGGGGTGGCCCCGCCCGGAACCGACGGGGACCAGTCACCTGTCCCGGGGCGACGGTCTGTAACACACCCGCGCCACCGTAGCTTTATTTTGCTCCACTCCGCCCGTCTACAGCGATGTCAATAGACGAACCGATGGCGGCGGCGGCCGAACCGCACCCGGAGATCGCGGACATGATCGAGATGATGGGGGCTGTGCCGGCCCCGGAACTCAGTTCGCTGTCCCCGGAGGGCGCCCGGCAGTTCTCCGAGGGGGTCTTTCCCGAGCCGGCGGAGCCCGAGCCCGTGGGCGATGTGATGGAGCTGTCGGTCAGCGACGAGGGGGTCCCTATTCGGGTGTACGTCCCCGAGCGCGAGGGGCCGTACCCGACGCTCGTGTACTACCACGGTGGCGGCTGGGTGATCGGCGACCTTGACTCCCACGACGAAACCTGTCGTGTGCTGGCCAGCGAGGCCGACTGTCTGGTGGTGTCCGTCGACTACCGACGGTCGCCCGAGCACAAGTTCCCGACGCCGCTCGAGGACTGTTACACCGCGCTCGAGTGGGTCTTCGAGAACGCCGAGTCGATGCAGATCGACACCGACAGCGTGTTCGTCGGGGGTGACTCCGCCGGGGGGAACCTCGCGGCGGCCGTGGCGCTGTTGGCCCGGGACAACGAGGGCCCGGAGATCGCCCGTCAGGTGCTGATCTACCCCGTCACGGACTACGGCTTCGACACGCCATCCTACGAGGAAAACGGCGACGGTGGGCTGCTCTCGAGAGCCGACATGGAGTGGTTCTGGGACCACTACCTTCGCGACGAGATAGACGGCAAGAACCCGTACGCGTCACCGCTGCAGGCCCAGCGGCTCGAGGGGCTTCCCCCGGCGACCGTAATCACCTGTGGCCTCGACCCGCTCCGTGACGAGGGGGCCGCATACGCCAAACGACTCGAGGATGCCGGTGTCCCTGTCACCCACCACAACTACGAGGACTGCATCCACGGTATCGCACAGTTCCTGGCGGACCCGATGGACCTGAGCCGCTCGCGTGACCTCCTCGGGGACGTCGCCGCCGACCTCCGGTCGACCACGGAGTAGCCGCCACTGCCCCGCGAGCGACTGTGTCGGTCGAGAGAGAGCTGGGCGGCAAACGGTCTACTGCAGGTGGGTATCGGGACACAGCCGGTGCGACAGAAGAGTATGTAATCCCTCGGTGTGTCTGACCCGTATGGGCGTCGACGAGCACGCGGACGACGTGCTACAGGTCCTCGCACACGGACGGTCGAACAGTCACCACCTCTGTCAACAGACGGGCCGCGGCGAACAGGCCGTCGCGGAGACACTCGCCGCGTGTAGCGCGGCCGGGCTGGTCACCGAGGTCGACCGCGACCTCTACCAGATCACGTCGGCGGGCGTCGACCGGCTCGACCGCGAGTACCCTGCCGAGGCCGGATTTCTCCAGGAGACCGACCTCATCCACGACGCGCCGACGGTCAAGACGGTCCGACTGCAGGGCGACCGCAGTCTCGTCGAGGTACAGGTCGACGAGGACTCCGTTGGGACCCTCGCCGAGACGGTTCTACGGGTCCTCAGCGACACACACGGCGACACCGAACCGCTCCGAGCGGCACTGCGACAGGTCGGGGTGGCCCCGGGGGACGGTGAGCCACCCGAGTGAGCGAGGAGACACACCAGACGTGTGGATTCCGGAGACACCCGTGAGCCGGCCCCTGGTGTTGCCCGCTTGGGCGGGCTGTCGGGGCCATCTTGAGACAGCGAGTGACCCCCGTCGCTCACCGCCGGTGTACCCTCGCCGGATTATCACCGGCGATACTGTGTCCCGGCTTATCCGTCTCGCGCACGTAGTTGGGCCATGAGCGGACAGCAGGAGACTCGCATTCTCACCGTTGGCGAGGAGTCCGGCGGTGTGGCGTTCGAGCGCGCACTGCGTCACGCGGAGGGCGGGCAGTTTCAGGTCGGGGGTGCAAGCAGCGCCGACGACGCCTTGGCGGAACTTGCCGCTGCCGACTTCGACTGTGTCGTCTCCGCGTACAACCTGCCCGGGCGAGACGGTATCGAGCTTCTCAGACGCGTCCGTGAGCGACAGGGGAGCCTCCCTTTCGTCCTGGTCACCGCCGAAGACGACGAGAGCGTCGCGAGCAGGGCGGTTTCGGCCGGCGTCACGGAGTACGTCCCGACCGGGGCCTGTGTTGACCACCCCGAGTTCCTGGTCGACCGGGCCAGGCGTGCCATTGATACCGAAGCCTCCTCGTGTCAGCGCGCACGTGACGACCCCCTGTTCGAGTCCATCTTCGAGGGCTCACAGCGGCTTATCGGCGTGCTCGACCCGGACGGACGGGTCCGCACCGCAAACGAGACTGCGATGGGACACGTCGACGCCAGCCGTGAGGCGGTGACCGGCACCCCCTTTTGGGAGACACCGTGGTGGGACGAGGAGGTACAGCCGGACGTCAGGCGCTGGGTCGAGCGGGCGGCTGCCGGTGAGCACGTCGGGTACGAGACCACCGAGGTACAGTTTGGAGACGGTGCACAGAGTGTTACCGGCGAAATCAGACCGGTCACCGGTGACGACGGGGCGGTCTCGGCGCTGGTCGTTGTCGCCCAGGGCACGGCCGAACACCGCAGACGCGAACGGGAGCTCCTGAAGACCAGAGAGCAACTCTCACTGGCGCTCGACGCGGCTGATGCAGCCGTCTGGGAGATGGACCTAGAGACCGAGGAGCTACACTGGGACGACCGGGCCCAGCAGCTGTGGGGGTATGAGCCGGGTGAGTTCACCGGCACGTTCGAGGAGTTCGCGGACCCGGTCCACCCGGACGACTGGGGGCGACTCGAGACGGCGTATCGCAACGCTATCGAGGACCACTCCAGTTACACGGTCGAGGTGCGGGTCGTTCCCGACGAGAAGCCGTTACGCTGGGTCCGGGTCGCCGGACAGGTCGTGACGGACGGGGCCGGGGGGCAACGGCGGCTCATCGGTCTCTCGACCGACGTCACCGAGCGCAAGGAGCGCGAGGAGCAACTCCGGCGACAGAACGAGCGGCTCAACGAGTTCGTGAGTGTCGTCTCCCACGACCTCCGAAATCCACTCAACGTCGCTCAGGCGCGGGCAACGGTCCTGCACCAGCAGGACACCGAGTCCGGGGAGCACCTCGGCCCGATCATGACGGCACTGGAGCGGATGGAGAGTATCGTCGAGAACACACTGACGCTCGCTCGACAGGGAAAGACCGTCAGTGAGATGGACACAGTCTCGCTCACCGACCTGGTCGAGCGGTGTTGGGCAGGGGTCGAGACAGCCGACGCGACGCTCGAAGTCGAAGACGAGGTCACCGTCCAGGGCGACCACGACCGACTCAGACACGTGTTCGAGAATCTCCTTAACAATGCCGTGACACACGGCGGCGACGGCGTGACGGTCCGGGTTGGCCGTACGAACGACGGCCGTCTGTATCTCGAGGATGACGGGTCGGGCATACCGGCAGGGCAGCGCGAGGAGGTCTTCCAGCCCGGGCAGACGTCGGTGGCCGAGGGGACAGGTTTCGGCCTCAGCATCGTCAAACGAATAGTCGACGCTCACGGCTGGGAGGTGACGGTCACCGACGGCCGGGAGGGCGGCGCTCGGTTCGAGTTCGACACCGCCGGGCTGAGCAATTAGAGGTACCCTCGCGCCGGTCAGCGGTCACGGCTGTTGTGCGTTTCTCGACGGCCGTCACTGCTGTACAGTGGGCCGCTGACCGCCATTGGCCGGGCTGAGTGAACGGCTGGCCGGATTACAGACCGACCCAGCCAGCCGTGCCGCAGTTTCCGCACTCGATCTTGACTCCACCCCGTTCGTTCCGCGGTCCTCGGATGATGTCCCGAGAGTCGCAGTCCGGACAGCACAGCCACTCGTAAATCGAACTGGTGTCTGAGGATTGTTTGGAGTCCATTGA
>JAQCNN010000064.1 GCA_028275005.1 Salinirussus sp. | reverse complement strand
AACGGACAGCCGGGGTTGCCCGGCGTTCGGGCGCGGGTAGTCCCGCGCGCCTCCTCCACCCCGCGGCCCTACGAGCGAGGGCTGTCCGGGGGTTCGCTGCTCGCTTCCGCGCCTGACGGGGTGCCCCCGGTTAACCACACGCCTGCGCCCCTGCAGGCACAGCCGTGTGGACCGCCGTCCCCGTAGGACGAGGCTTCGACGTTGGCTTGCGGGGCCCGCGTCCGTCTGACCGGACGCGTCCGGTGTTCGGTCCCCACTTGAGGCCACGTGTGGGAGTACGAGCGGGGCCTAACCGCCCGACCTAGTCCATGCCGTCCTACCGCAGGTCCATATAAGGGCCTTTCGGGTACGGGCTCAGAGCAACGAGAGCGTCCGGGCGTACCACAGCGCCGCCACCGGCGCGACGAGGGCGAGTACGGTGGTGACCCACCGGTGGAGCCCCGAGAGTTCGACCGCGTCGAGGCGGACGGTCAGCGCCCACCCCAGCAGGAGGATGAACGCAAAGGCGCTAAACATAAGCGCCGCGCCGGCGGCGAACTGGGGGTCCGAGCGCTCCTCACGGCCGGCGGCAAAGACGATGACCGCCACCAGCGCGAGCATCGCACCCACCAGCGGGCTCACGGCACCGGTCCCGTAGTAGGTCCCCACAGTGTCGACCACCAGGTAGGGGTAGACGAGCGCCACGAGAACGGCCAGGCAGCCGGCAATCCCGGCAAGTGGCGCGGCGCGGCGGTGATCCATGTGGCTGACTCCGGACGGCCGGCTCTTAAGCCGGACGGTCCCGGACGGGCGTCGTGTCAAGGGGCGTCCCAGGCCAGCGCGGCCGGTCCGGGGCACGTCGGCCGAGGTGGTCGGCCGCCGGGTCCAGGTAGAGGGAGTCGTTATCGACCGCGCCGACAGTCCCGTCCTCCGGGTCGCGGACACAGGCAGGGGGACGGCTCGGTCGGCCCGGCCACCACAACACACAGGTGGACAGCCCCGCTACCCGTCACTATGGCACTCGGTGGGACGGCAAAGAAACTCCAGAAGGTCATCGACGCCGCCGAACAGCTCTACAGCAAGATGAACGAGGTGATCGAGCGCGTCGGGCGGGTCGAGGAGGACCTCGAGACGACGAGCGCCCAGGTCAACCACATCGAGCACGAACTCGCCGAGCAGCGCGCACTCGTCGAGGCACTCGCCGAGCAACAGGGTATCGACGCGGAGGCGACACTCGCGGCAGCCGACCTCCCGGCGGACGAGGGCACCGCGGGCGGGGACGGGACGGGGACCGAGACGGCAGCCGACGAGGAATAAGGGATAAATACCGGGACAGTCGGGTGCGGACGCTACAGTAGCCGCCGGTGCTCGACCTTTATACATCGGTCCTGGACGACGCGCTTGCCGGCCGCCTCTGCCCGGGCAGCGGCCGCCTCGTCTCTGATCCCCAGTTGCGTCCAGACAACCCCCGCATCCGTACGGTCGAGGGCCTCGTCGACAACCCCGGAGACCTCCTCGCTCGGCCGGAACACGTTGACGATGTCGACCTCGTCGGGAACCGCGGACAGCGAGTCGTAGGCGGTGCGGCCGAGGGCCTCCTCGGCAAAGGGGTTGACCGGAACCACGTCGTAGCCGTTGTCGAGCAGGTACCGCGGGACGTCGTGGGCGTCCTTGCCGGGGGTCGTCGAGCAGCCCACGACCGCGACCGCGTCGAGGGCGAGTATCTCGCCGAGTTCCTCGTCTGAGTCGACTGGCATACCCGGCCCGAGGCCGGCGGCCGGCAAAAGCCTGCTGTCGGGAGGGGTGACGAGCCCCTGGCTCCCAAACACCGAACTACCCCCGGGTCCCAGAGGTGGTATGGCATCACACAAGCCGACCCAGGAGTACGAGAACTTCAAGACCAGTGTGGACGACGGCGTCCTGCGGGCGGAGATCCACAGCAAAGCCGACATGAACGCCCTGAGCGACACGATGTCGGACGAACTGCTCGACCTGGCGGTCCGCCTGCACGAGGAACACGTCCGGTGTTTCGTCCTCACCGGCTCCGACGGCGTGTTCTGTGCCGGCGGGGACGTCTCGAGTTTCACGAGCGAGAGCCCCGCCGCGGGGATGCGTCGCGGGGCCTCCGTCCTCCACGACGCCGTCCTCCAGTTCCACGAGGCCGAGGTGCCGGTCGTGACCGGGGTGAACGGCCCGGCCGTCGGGGCCGGCTTCAGCCTCGCGATCCTCGGGGACTACGTGCTCGCGAGCGAGGACGCCTACTTCCAGTTCGGGTATCCCGGGATCGGCGCGACCGGTGACGGCTCCGCGACGTACTTCCTGCCACGGGTGGTCGGGCTCCGGCAGGCAAAGCGGCTCGCACTCACCAACGACAGGGTCGACCCCGAGGAGGCCGTCGAGATCGGGCTCGCGACCGAGGCCGCCGACGCGGAGGCGTTCGACGACCGGCTGTCGGAGCTGGCCGGCGAGATCGCCAGCGGGCCGACCGTCGCGCTCGGGCGGACCCAGCAGCTGCTGGACCACAGCACGTCGGCGAGCCTCGAGGAACAGTTAGCCGCCGAGACCGACGCCATCGCCCGGACCGCCAGGACCGAGGACTTCAAGGAGGGTGTCCGGGCGTTCACCGAGGGCGAGCGACCGGAGTTCCAGGGCCGGTGACCACCCTTAGAGCTGGAACCTGCGTGCCCCTCAGGCCGGCCTGGCGACCACGTAGGGGCGGCGCTCGACGCTGAGCTCCCCGCGCTCGGCCAGGTGGACGGCGTAGGCCGAGGCGACGTTCGAGAGAAACTGAACCGTGTCGTCGGTTGCACCCAGCGCCGCCACCGCGAGGTCGTGGGCCGCGAGCGCACCCTGCTCGGCGACGGCGTCGAGGACCGCCTGCTCGACCTGCCGAGCTTTCTCCAGGGCGTCGGTGACGCGCGCGGCAGGGTCGTCCATCGGGTCGCCGTGGCCCGGGAGCAGGAGGGCGGGGTCGGCCTCGCGGAGCCGCCGGAGCCCCGTCTTGTACTCGCCGATGTCCCAGTGGAGCGGGCCGTACATGAAGTGGCCGTTCGTCGAGACGATATCGCCCGACAGCATCACGCCCGACGGCTCGTGATGCAGCGCCATGTGCTGGTGGGAGTGGCCGGGCGTGTGGACGACCGCACACTCGTATGGCCCGACCCGGACCGTGTCGCCGTGGCCGACGACCCGCTCGAACGCCACCTCGTCGGTGGCGTAGCCGGCGTCGACGGGAAAGTAGACGTCGTCGGGTTCGGGCTCGCCCTCGGACAGCCCCGAGGAGAGGGCCGCCATCTCCTCGCGGGCCTCGAGGAGGTAGTCGTCGTAGCGCCGGACCAAGGCGTCGGCGCCCTCGTAGACGACGTGGGGGAGCCCGGTCACCGCGTCGACAGTCAGCGAGCCGCCGACGTGGTCGATGTGTGGGTGTGTCAGGACGACCCGCTCGACACCCGCGAGCCGGTCATCGAGCGCCGCCTCGAGCCGCTCGACGGACTCCCCACAGACGTGGCCGGTGTCGACGAGCGTGTCCCCGACCCGGTAGGCGTTTGCCCCCCCGTAGTGTGGCTGGGCGAGTTCGATGCGCTCGTAGTCCATACGCTCACCACCAGGGGTAGGGATAAGAATGGTCGTGTCGGCGCCAGGAGTAATCAGCCCTCGGGACGCGGCCGCGGGAGCGCGCGGTGACGCCGTGGCGGGACGAGGAAGTAGCCCCGCCGGCGGACGAAGATGTACTCGAGGATGCCGTTGTTGACGCGCTGGCGGACCGCGGGCGTTGCCTCCGTCACGTCCGCGCCGTTCATCGCCCGCCGGACGGCCTCGAACTCCCCGACGTGACGTTGTAGCGAGGGGAAGTGGAGACTGGCGACCTGCTGGTCGGAGCCGATATCGTCGGTGGACTCGAAGTGTCGGCGCAGGAGGCGGACGTTCCCCTCGGAGTCGCGGTTCGCCCGGGCGGCCTTCTGGGCGTGACCCACACGGCCGTGTTCGCGGGCGTCCGCGAGGGTGTCGTCGACAAAGCGGTCGACCTCGCTGTTGGCACCCAGATTCGAGCCGACCCCCTCGACCAGCCCCGCCTCGGTGTGTCCGGGGCTGAACAGTTCGGTCACCCGCTGGTCGTGGGTCTGCTCGTCGTACCAGTCACCGAGGCGCTGGCGGATGTTCGAGACCACCTTTGTCGTCCCCCCGGCCATCGGCCCCGTCTCGACGGTGACGTAGTCCTCGGTGGCCTGGTTGCCCCTGAAGCCGGCCTCAAAGCCCATGAACAGCGGCGACGCCTCGGGGACCGGCTCACCGTCGGGGATCCCCGCGGCGTCCTGTCGTTCGGCAGGCAGACCCGCGCCGACGAACCCGGTTCGGCGGGAGTCGACGGTCACGACCTCGGTGAGCGGTGTGGCGACCTCCTCACCGTTTGCGGTCTGTCGGTCACCCGTCAGCGCCTCCTCGGCCTCGAGGACGACGTCGGCGCGGTCACTGGCGAGGTGGAGGACCGCGTCCTGGGTGTCGAAGGTCGGGTCCTCGAACGCCGAGAGCGCGCGCGGCCGGGGCAGTTCCAGGTTGTCGGGGAGTGCCGTCTCGAACCGGTCGAAGTAGGCGCGAGAGTAGGCGACGGAGTGGACCAACCCCTCGTTGCCCCACTCGTAGGCCCGGTCCAGCGTCGACAGCGCCGCCTCGACAGCCCGGCGGTCCTCGGTCGTCGGCGGCCCGTCCTCGTCGAGGGTCACGTAGAGGAGGACCTGGTGGTTCGGAAGCAGTGTGTTGCCGTGTTCGTCGGTCCGGACGGCGTCGTTCCAGGCGTGCTGGCGGGCGGGTTTTGCCCCGGGGTCACCCGTCGGGGCCGGCTCACGGTTCCGGTCGGCCTCGCCGAGACAGGCCGCAAGTGCGCCCGCGCCGCCGAGCGCAACCGCCGTCTTCAGCACGTCCCGTCGCGGGACGCTCCCGTCGGTGAGGTCCATAGCTGCGGTTCGTGCCCGACGAGCAAGTGGGTTCTGTCCCGCGGTTCAGTTGCCGGCCCGTCGGTTCCGCCCGCGGAACCGGGCCGTTAGTCTCAACACCTATACCCCGGCCCACTGAAGACCCGATATGGAGACACACACCATCACCGGTGGCGGCGGTGTCGACCTCCGTGTCGACGAGACAGGGGACCCGGACGGACAGGCGGTGCTGTTCATCCACGGCTACTCCCAGTCCCGGCTGTGCTGGACCCGGCAACTGGAGTCGGCCCTGGCGGAGGAGTTCCGGCTCGTCGCGGTCGACAACCGTGGCCACGGCCGGTCCGACAAGCCCGAGGGAGCCTACGCCGATTCGACGCTGTGGGCCGAGGACGTCCAGTCGGTCATCGAGGGGCTCGGCCTGGACCGGCCCGTACTCGTCGGCTGGTCCTACGGCGGGCTCATCATCGCCGACTATCTCGAAGCGTACGGTGACGAACACATTGCCGGAGTCAACCTCGTCGGGGCCATCTCGAAGAACGGCACCGAGGACGCACTGGCCGTCATCGGCGAGGACTTCACCGGCCGGGTCCCCGGCTTCGAGAGCACCGACGCCCAGGAGAGTATCGCCACACTGGAGCGGTTCCTCCGGGACTGCACACACGAGGAGCCTTCGCCGGCGGACCTGGCGTTCATGCTCGGGTACAACGCCCTCGTGCCGCCACACGTCCGGACCAGCCTCCACTCCCGGACGGTGACACACGACGACGACCTCCGGGCGGTCGAGGTGCCGGTGCTGGTCACCCACGGCGAGGCCGACGG